>CAJQNQ010000306.1 GCA_905479725.1 uncultured Paracoccaceae bacterium
ATCCATTGCGCCGAGCCCGAGATCACGGGCATCGACATGTATATGGGCTCTGGCGGCGCGCCCGAGGGGGTGCTGGCCGCCGCCGCGCTGAAATGCATGGGGGGCCAGATCTATGGCCGCCTGATGTTCCGCAACGATGACGAACGCGCCCGCGCCGCCAAGGCCGGGATCACCGATCTGGACCGCATTTATGTGCGCGACGAACTGGTCACCGCCGATGTTATCTTCTCGGCCACCGGCGTGACGCAAGGTTCGATCCTGCAAGGCATCGTGCGCGAGCCCGGCTGGGTGACCACCGAAACGCTGCTGATGCGTTCGAAAACCGGGTCGGTGCGGCGCATGATCTACCGCACCCCGGTGGAATGAACCGCCCTGCCCCTGTGCTGACCCTGTCGCGGCGCGCCCGGCGCGCGGCGCGGCGCCCTGGCTGACCGGGATCCGTGGATATGGCCTTTCTGGGTGTGGACAGCTCGCTGACCGGGCGGCGCTGGGTTGGCCCCGCGCCCGAACATGAGCGTCAGGCCGAGGCGCTGGCACAGATCACCCGCCTGCCCCCGGCGCTGTGCGCGGTCCTGGCCCGCAACCGCGTTGGCGCCGATGCCGTGGCCGATTTTCTGGCCCCGTCGCTGCGCGCGCTGCTGCCCGACCCGATGTCCCTGCGCGACATGGGCCCCGCCGCCGAGCGGGTTCTGGCCGCGCTGGAGCGGCGCGAGAAGATCGCCGTCTTTGCCGATTATGACGTGGACGGTGGCGCCTCGGCGGCGCTGATGCTGACCTGGCTGCGCGCCCTGGGGCACGATGCGACCCTGTATATCCCCGACCGGATCGACGAAGGCTATGGCCCCAACGAGCCGGCAATGGAAGCCCTGGCCAGGGATCACGGCCTGATCGTCTGCGTCGATTGCGGCACGCTGTCCCATGGCCCGGTGGCCGCGGCGAAGGGGGCCGATGTGGTGATCCTGGACCACCATCTGGGGGCCGAGAACCTGCCCGATGCGCTGGCCGTGGTGAACCCGAACCGCCAGGACGAAAGCGGCGATCTGGGCCATCTTTGCGCCGCCGGGGTTGTGTTCCTGCTGTTGGTCGAAGCGAACCGGCGGTTGCGCGCGCGCGGCCTCCAGGGGCCGGATCTGATGGGGATGCTGGACCTTGTCGCGCTGGCGACGGTGGCCGATGTCGCCCCCCTGATCGGCGTCAACCGTGCCTTTGTGCGGCAAGGATTGAAGGTGATGGGCCAGCGCAGGCGCCCGGGGCTGGTGGCACTGTCGGATGTAGCGCGCATCGACACCGCGCCCAAACCCTATCACCTGGGCTTCGTGCTGGGCCCGCGCGTCAACGCGGGCGGGCGGATCGGCGCGGCGGATCTGGGCGCGCGGCTGCTATCCACCGCCGATCCGGTCGAGGCCGGGCGGCTGGCCGTACGGCTGGACCAGTTGAACGACGAACGCCGCGCGGTCGAATCCGCCGTGCGCGAGGAAGCCATGGCACAGGCCGAGCGGCGCGGCACCGAAGGCCCGCTGGTGTGGGCCGCCAGCGAAGACTGGCACCCGGGCGTGATCGGCATCGTCGCCGCGCGACTGAAAGAGGCCACCAACCGCCCCGCCGTCGTCATCGCGCTGGACGGGGCCGAGGGCAAGGGCTCGGGCCGTTCGGTGGCCGGGGTCGATCTGGGCGCCTCGATCCAGCGGCTCGCAGCCGAAGGGCTGTTGCTCAGGGGCGGCGGGCACCGCATGGCGGCGGGGCTGACGGTGGCCCGCGACCAGCTGGACGCCGCCATGGCCCGCCTGTCCGAATTGCTGGCGCGGCAGGGCGCTGGCACCGGGGGCGCGGGCGATTTGCGGCTGGACGGTTTGCTGATGCCCTCTGCGGCGACGGTGGAACTGGTCGAATCGCTGGATGCGGCGGGCCCGTTCGGCCAGGCCGCGCCGGCGCCGCGCTTTGCCTTTGCGGACATGACCGTCCTGGACGCCCGCCGGGTGGGCGCCAACCATCTGAAGATCCGCTTCGGCGATCTGTCCGGTCCGCAGATCGACGGTATCGCCTTTGGCGCCTATGACACCGAACTGGGCCCGGCGGTGGAACGCGCCGGCCGCGCCAGGTTGCATCTGGCCGGGCGCGTGGAAATCAACAGTTTCGGCGGGCGCAACAAGGTGCAACTGCGTCTGGATGATGCCGCGCTGGCCTAGGACAGGGCCTTGGCAAGCCACCCAGAAAGTTGCCCCAAAGGCGAAAAAATCCCCTTGCGCCGACCGGTTCGCTGGCCTAAATACCGGCTCACGAAAAGCGCGGTCCCTTCGTCTATCGGTTAGGACGCCAGGTTTTCAACCTGGAAAGAGGGGTTCGATTCCCCTAGGGACTGCCATTTTCCGTGCGCGCATCCTGTAACCGGCGGGAGCTTTCATGTCTGCGCCAAGACCGGCCCTGCACAAGCCCTCTCGTTCCCAAGCGCTCTGAATTTGTTTCGGGTCCCGCGCGACCCTGATGACGTGGCCAGGCCGTGCCACGCGGTGATACACCGTGCGGATAACTGGCGATTGATCCCGCGTTCGGCGGGCAAGCGCGGATCCCGTCTTTGGCCGATGCCTCCGGCGCTCGCCCGCTGTCAGGGTCGGCGTTGTTTTTTGTCACTTGGGCCCGGCGGCCCCCGCCGCAGTCCCTCCGACGTCACGCATGTCAGCCATGCGGCCTTCATTTGCGTGCGCGCACTGGCCAAGGCCCGTATTTTCCTCTATCGCGCGCGCAGCAGAACAGGAAACGTATCATGGACCTTCGCAATATCGCGATCATCGCGCATGTGGACCACGGCAAGACGACGCTGGTTGACGAGCTACTCAAACAGTCCGGCACCTACCGCGACAATCAGGCGACCACCGAGCGCGCGATGGACAGCAATGACCTGGAACGCGAGCGCGGGATCACCATTCTGGCCAAGGCGACCTCGGTCGAATGGAAGGGGATGCGCATCAACATCGTCGACACCCCGGGCCACCCCGATTTCGGTGGCGAAGTGGAGCGGATCCTGTCGATGGTCGATGGCGTATGCCTGCTGGTGGACGCCGCCGAAGGGCCGATGCCGCAGACCAAGTTCGTGACCTCGAAGGCGCTGGCGCTGGGGCTGCGGCCGATCGTGGTGCTCAACAAGGTCGACAAGCCCGCCGCCGAACCCGACCGCGCGCTGAACGAGGTCTTCGACCTGTTCGCCAATCTGGGCGCCGATGACGACCAACTGGATTTCCCGACCCTGTATGCCAGCGGCATCAACGGTTGGTGCGATGCCGATCTGGACGGCCCGCGCAAGGATATGGAGGCGCTGTTCGACCTGATCGTCAGGCACGTGCCCGCGCCAAGGCAGGTCGCCCGGCAAAGCGAGCCGTTTTCGATGCTGGCCACCATGCTGGGCGCCGACCCGTTCCTGGGCCGGATCCTGACCGGACGGGTTGAAACCGGCTCGCTGAAAGTCGGCGAGACGCTGAAGGCCATGAGCCGCGAGGGCGAGCGGATCGAACAGTTCCGCGTCACCAAGATCCTGGCGTTCCGGGGTCTGGGTCAGCAGCCGATCGACGAGGCCGTGGCCGGCGACATCGTTTCGCTGGCGGGCATGAGCAAGGCGACGGTGGCCGATACCTTGTGCCACGCATCGGTGAGCGAGGCGATCCCTGCCCAGCCGATCGATCCGCCGACCATCAGCGTGACCTTCGGGATCAATGACAGCCCGCTGGCCGGCAAGGACGGATCGAAAGTGCAATCGCGCGTGATCCGGGACCGGCTGATGAAGGAAGCGGAATCGAACGTCGCCATCAAGATCGAGGACACACCGGGTGGCGAAGCCTTCATCGTCTCGGGCCGTGGCGAATTGCAGATGGGCGTGCTGATCGAAAACATGCGCCGCGAAGGGTTCGAGCTGTCGATCAGCCGCCCGCAGGTGATTTTTCGCGACATCGACGGCGTGCGCCATGAACCGGTGGAAGAAGTCACCATCGACGTGGACGACGAACACACCGGCGCGGTCATTGAAAAGCTGACCGGCCCGCGCAAGGGCGACCTGACCGAGATGAAACCGGCCGGCGTGGGCAAGACGCGGATCATCGCGCATGTGCCGTCACGCGGGCTGATCGGCTATCACGGCGAATTCCTGACCGACACGCGCGGCACCGGGGTTCTGAACCGCGTGTTCCACGAATGGGCGCCTTACAAGGGGCCGATTCAGGGGCGTCGCCAGGGGGTTCTGATCTCGATGGAGAACGGGGTTTCGGTGGCCTATGCGCTGTGGAACCTGGAAGAGCGCGGCAAGATGTTCATCGGCGCGCAGGAGCGTATCTACGAGGGCATGGTGATCGGCGAGCACAGCCGCGACAATGACCTGGAGGTCAACCCGCTGAAGGGCAAGAAGCTGACCAACGTGCGGGCTTCGGGCACCGACGAGGCCGTGCGCCTGACGCCGCCGGTCATCATGTCGCTGGAACAGGCGATTGCCTATATCGACGATGACGAACTGGTCGAGGTGACGCCCAAGTCGATCCGCCTGCGCAAGCGGTATCTGGACCCGCACGAGCGCAAGCGCCAGGCGCGCGCGGGCTGAGACCCACCGGCGCGCGGCATGAACGCGCCCGACATGGGAACGGCGCGGCGAGGGAAACCCTGCCGCGCCGTTTTTTTTTCGCCGGTTCAGGCGTGCAAGAGCAGATCCGCAGGGGTCAATTCCGCAGGGGTCAGATCCGCATTCTGGGCACGTCTTCGGGGTCCAGCTTCAGTTCGATCAGCAAGGGCTTGTCGCGCGTGTCGATCGCGGCAATCCCCGTTTCCAGCGTCTCAACCGACTCCACGCAGATCCCCTGCCCGCCCAGCGCCGTCGCCACGGCGGCAAAGCTGGGCCATTCGAACATTGCCAGCCCCGGGTCCATGTGGCGGTCCAGAAACTGGATATGTTCGGCCCCGTAGGCGCTGTCATTGGCGACGATGACGATCAGGTCCTGCTTCAGCCGGACGGCGGTATTGAACTCGTTGATCCCGCCCATCATGAACCCGCCATCCCCGGTAAACAGCACCACCGGGCGGTCCGGCAGGGCCATGGCAGCGCCGATCGCCGCCGGCAGGCCGATGCCGATGGAGCCGAAATTGGTGGTGGCGATAAAGCTGCGCTCATCGGGAACCGAAATGCGGCACCAGACTTCGGTCATGAAGCGCCCGCCATCGGTGGTCAGGAACCGGTCCCGGGGCAGCGCCTGTTCCAGTCGGTCCAACGCGTAGACGAAATTCACCGTGCCCGGCGCGGCCTTGTCCTTGTCGCCCGGCGGATGCCGGGTCAGTTTGGCGATATCCAGTTCCCTGGTGAAGCCGCTGGCCGGGATCTCGGCCTCGTCCAGCCACCAGACGATGTTGTCTGCCGTCAATCCCGCATCGGCCACCAGCGCGGCATCGGGGTGATGGTTCTTGCTGACCTCGGCGGGCGTGTTGTTGATCTGCACCACGCGCTTGCCGCGCATCAGCGCGCCCTTGTCGGTGGTGAAGTGGTGCAGGCTGGTGCCGAAACAGATCACGCAATCCGCCTTGCCGATGGCGTCATAGGCGGCCTCGGTGCTGAGCGTGCCAAAGATGTCGATGTTGTAGGGGTGCCCGCTGAACATGCCCTTGGCCTTCAGCGTCGTGGCCAAGGGCGCTTCCAGCCGGTCGGCCAGCTTGATGATCCGGTCCCTGCCCTCCATCGCCCCGATCCCGGCCAGGATGATCGGTCGGCGGGCCGACGCGATCATGCCGACCGCCGCGTCCAGTTGATCGCCTTCGGGCACCAGCGTTGGAGCGTTGAACACCTCGAACACATGCGGCGTGTGCGCCACCTCCTGCCACATGAAATCGGCCGGCATGTTCAGCACGATGGGCCGCCTCTCGATCCGCGCACGATACAGCGCGTGGGCGATGTCATAGGATGCGGTCTCGGGTGTGCGCATCTGTTCGAACCCCGCGCCGCTGGCTTTCACAACCTCACGCTGGTCGATGTTTTGCAGATTTTGCGGGGCGGACACAGGCGTATCGCCGGCCAGCAGAACCAGCGGCACATGACCGCGCACCCCTTCGGTCAGGGCGGTCATGCAGTTGGTCAGCGCCGGGCCATGGGTGACCGTGGCAACCCCGACGCTGCCCGATACGCGCCCGAAAGCCAGCGCCATCAGCACCGCGCTGCCCTCATAGGCGACGGGCACGAAGGTGCCCCCGCCATGGCGCACGTAATGGTCCACCATGAACAGGTTGGCATCGCCCATCAGGCCGAACATCGTGGTGATGCCGTGGTCCAGAACGGACTGGGCGATCGACTGATAGGCATAGGATTTCGGGTCGGTCATCGGATTGCTTTCGGTCAGTGCGACGGTGGCGCCACCTTGCCCCCTTGCGCCGATCCGGGCAAGGGG
>CAJQNQ010000307.1 GCA_905479725.1 uncultured Paracoccaceae bacterium
CTGGGGCTGGCCTATTACCTGGAAAGCATTCTGGGCGATGACACCGAAGGTGCGACGATTGAATTCACCGGCGCAGGCCGCGTGAACCTGTATGTCGGCACGCAATCGAACGGTCAGGGGCATGAAACCGTCTACGCGCAGTATCTGGCCGATCTGACCGGCCTGCCCTACGAGTCGATCGACGTGATCCAGGGTGACAGCGACCTGATCGCGCAGGGCGGCGGCACCGGGGGATCGCGCAGTGTCACCGTGCAATCGGTGGCCACCCACGCGCTGACGGAACAGATGGTCGCCGCCTTCAGCGCGTTTCTGGAAGCCGAGATCGACGCAGCCCCCTTTGGCTTCGAGGACGCGATCTTTTCGGCCCCCGGATCGAACCACCGTTTCACCCTGCTGGAAGCCGCCGATCTGGCCCGAGCCAAGGGGCGCACCGACCTTCTGAAACACCACAAGCGCACGAAACTGCCCGGCCAGTCCTTTCCCAACGGCGCGCATCTGTGCGAGGTCGAGATCGACCCGGAAACCGGCGCGCTGCGCGTGGACCGATATCTGTGCGTCGATGATCTGGGCGTGCTGATGCACCCGGTTCTGGCGCAGGGGCAGGTCCATGGCGGTGTGGCGCAGGGCTTTGGGCAGGCGGTGATCGAAGAGGCGCTGTATGACGACGACGGCCAGCTTCAGACCGGCAGTTTCATGGACTACGCCATGCCCCGCGCCGAGGATCTGCCGATGATCGGCTTTTTCAGCGAGCCCACGCCATCGGTCAACAACCCCATCGGCATGAAAGGCTGCGGCGAGGCCGGGACGGTGGGCGCGCTGGCGACACTGGGCAACGCGGTGCTGGACGCCCTGTGGGATGACGGCGTGCGCCATGTGGACATGCCGTTCAGCCCGCAGCGCATCTGGACCTGGCTACACGAGGCCCGGGCATGACACGGCATCCGGTTGGGCCGCGCTATTCCCGGCTGGTCGAACGCCTGCCGGCCAGCGTGCCCTTTGTCGGCCCCGAAACCCAGGAACGCGCGCGGGGCGAGGGGTTCTTCGCGCGGCTGGGGGCGAACGAGAACGGCTTTGGCATGTCGCCCCTGGCGCTGGATGCAATGCAGGCGGCGGATGCCGGGCAATGGATGTATGGCGATCCTGAAAGCCATGATTTGCGCGCCGCAATCGCCCAGCGCATGGGTGTAACGCCTTCGCATGTGGTCGTCGGCGAAGGGATCGACGGGTTGCTGGGCTATCTGGTGCGTCTGGTGGTGGAACAGGGGGATGGGATCGTCACCTCGGACGGGGCCTATCCGACCTTCAACTACCACGTCGCGGGCTATGGCGGTGTCTTGCACACAGTGCCCTATCTGGGCGATCACGAGGATCCTGCCGCGCTGATCGCCAAGGCGCGCGAGGTGGGCGCGAAGCTGATCTATTTCGCCAATCCCGACAACCCGATGGGCAGCTGGCACAGCGCCGATGTCATTGCGCGCATGATCGAACAGGTGCCCGACGGCACGCTGCTGGTGCTGGACGAGGCCTATGTCGAATTCGCCCCCAAGGGCACTGCCCCAAAAATCGCCCCGGATGATCCCCGCGTGATCCGGATGCGCACGTTTTCCAAGGCTTACGGCATGGCGGGGGCGCGCGTGGGCTATGCCATCGGCGCGCCGGATCTGATATCGGCCTTCAACAAGGTGCGTAACCATTTCGGCATGAACCGAGCCGCGCAACAGGCCGCGTTGGCGGCGCTGGCGGACCGCGCGCATCTGGCCCAGATGCGAGAAACAGTCGCTGCCGCGCGTGACCGGCTGGCCCGGATCGCGCTGGATGCGGGGCTGCGCGCCCTGCCCTCGGCCACCAATTTCGTGACCATCGACTGCGGCGGCGACGGCGATTTCGCGCGCCGCGTGCTGGCCGGGATCGTGGCGCGCGGGGTGTTCATCCGGATGCCCTTTGTCGCGCCCCATGACCGCTGCATCCGCGTCAGTGTCGGCCCGGATGCCGAACTGGACGCCTTTGCCCGCGCGTTGCCCGATGCGCTGGCCGAAGCCCGCGCCTGACCCTTTTTTACCCGCCAAGGTTCCCATGCCCGATCAATACGTTGCCCGCTCGCCCGCCGATATGCCCGATGCCCGGACGATGCTGGGTCAAAGCGGGCTGGAGTTCATCACCGCGATCAAGGAGGGCCGCCTTCCCGGCGCGCCCATCGCCGGGATCATGGGCTATGCCATGCACGCCGTCGAGGAAGGCCGCGTCAGTTTTCGCGGCGCGCCCGCGTTCGAGCATCTGAACCCGATGGGCGGGGTGCATGGCGGCTGGTATGGCACGCTTCTGGACAGCGCGATGGGCTGTGCCGTGGCCACCATCCTGCCCAAGGGCAAGACCTATTCGACGCTGGAATACAAGATCAACATCACCCGCGCGCTGAAGCCCGGCACCCTGATCGACTGCACCGCAACGCTCCAGCACGCCGGGCGATCGACCGCTGTTGCGGTTGGCGAAATCCGGGGGGTCGAGGATGGCAAGCTTTATGCCACCGGCTCGACGACCTGCATCCTCATGTCCCCCTGAGACCGTCAGCCCGGTTTCACCGCCACGAAATCGATCAGCGCCGAGCGCCCGGAATGCCCGCGCCCTTCCTGCACATCGCGTTCATACGCGGCCAGCCGTTCGATCCGCCAGCCGTCGAAACCCGTGCGCAGCAGGTCCTCGGTATACATGTTGTCGCGGCTGGGCGGGCCGCCGGTGCCCAGATCGACCTGCTCGGGCGTGTAGCCATGCAGCACCAGCCGCCCGCCGGGGCGCAGGGCGCGGGCCATGTCGGCAAACTGCCCCGGGCGCCCTTCGGGGCCCATGAACTGGATAAAAATGCCGAACACCATGTCGAATTGGCGCGACCAGTCCCACGATTGCCAATCGGATTGATGACTGTCCAGCGCAACCCCGGCGCGTTTCGCCAGTTCCTGCGCCCGCGCGACGGCGGTTGGCGCCATGTCAAAGGCGGTGACGGACAAACCGGCCCGCGCCAGATGGGTGCTGTTGCGCCCTTCACCATCCGCGACGCACAGCGCGGTCCCGCCTGACTGATGGATCCAGGGGTTTTCGGTCAGGAACTTCGCGGGCTCCAACCCGAACAGATAGGAGTCCGAGGTCTTGTAGCGCTCTTCCCACATCTTATGTCCTTTCAAACGGTTACCAGAAGCTTTGCGGATCGATATCCACCGCGAGGCGCAGATCGTTGGGCAGTTTCACTTGCGCCGCCCAGGCGCGGATCGCGGCCTGAAGCGGCGCGGTCTTGGCGGCCTTGACCAGCAGGCGCACCCGGTGGCGCCCGCGCACCCGGGCGATGGGGGCCGGCGCGGGGCCATAGACCTGCGCGCCGATCCGGTGCAGGGGCTCGGCGCGCGTGGCCAACGCGTTGCCCACGTCAAACGCGTGCTCCAGGTTGGGCGAGGACAGGATGATCCCAGCCAGGCGCCCGAAAGGCGGCATCGCCAGCGCCGCGCGCTCGGCAGATTCGGCCTGCCAGAAACCCTCGTCATCGCCCGACAGGATGGCCTTGATGACCGGGTGATCGGGCTGATGGGTTTGCATCAGCGCCACACCGCGCCGTTCAGCCCGCCCGGCGCGCCCTGCCACCTGACGGATCAGTTGAAACGTGCGCTCGGCGGCGCGCAGATCATTGCCGTGCAGCCCCAGATCGGCGTCGATCACGCCGACCAGCGTGAGCAGCGGAAAATTGTGCCCCTTGGCCACCAGTTGCGTGCCGATGATGATATCCGCCCCGCCCGCCGCGATATCGGCGATCTGTGCCTTCAGCGCCCGCGCCGAACCGAACAGATCGGACGACAGCACCGCCACGCGCGCCTGGGGCCACAGGGCGCGGACCTCCTCCTCCATCCGCTCGACGCCGGGGCCAACGGGATGCATCGTGCCCTCTTTGTGGCAGGATGGGCAGGAGGTGGGGACCGGCGCGGTAGCGCCGCATTGGTGGCACATCAGGCGCTTGAGGAACCGGTGCTCGACCAGCCGCGCATCGCAATCCGCGCATTGCATCTGATGACCACAGGCGCGGCACACCGTCAGCGGCGCGAAGCCGCGACGGTTCAGGAAGATCAGCGATTGTTCGCCCGCGTCCAGACGCTCTTGCACCGCTTGCTGCAAGGACGGGGAAATCCAGCGGCCATGCGGCACGGTTTCACCGCGCAAGTCGATGGCGCGCATGTCCGGCAATTCCGCCACGCCGAACCGGGCATGCAGGTCCAGCCGGTGGTATTTTCCGCTGCCCGCATTCACCCAGGTTTCCAGGCTGGGCGTGGCCGAGGCCAGAACCACCTGCGCCCCGGCCAGCGAGGCGCGCAGAACGGCCATGTCGCGGGCGTTGTAAAGCACGCCGTCTTCCTGCTTGTAGCTGCTATCGTGTTCTTCATCGACGACGATCAGCCCCAGATCGCGGTAGGGCAGAAACAGGGCCGAGCGCGCGCCGACCACCAGTTGCGCGCGCCCCTCGCCGACCATGCGCCACAGGCGGCGGCGTTCGGTCACCGTGGCGCCCGAATGCCATTCGCCGGGGCGAGCGCCGAACCGGGCTTCGACGCGCTCCAGAAACCCTTCCGTCAATCCAATCTCTGGCAGCAGCACCAAGGCCTGCCGCCCCTTGCGCAGGCATTCGGCGACCGCTTCCAGATACACCTCGGTTTTGCCGGACCCTGTGACGCCTTTCAGCAAGGTCACGCTGAAATCCCCCGCCCGCGCCCGCAACTCATCTGCCGCCTGGGACTGATCCTCGGACAGATCCTTGCCCCCGCGCGCCGGGTCCAGCCGGGGATAGGGCTGATCCCTGGGCGCCTCGCCCTCGATCAGCGCGCCCTGCGCGGCCATGGTGTGCACCACGCTGCCCGACACGCTGGCGGCGCGGGTTATCTCGCCCACCGTCAGCGCCGCCCCGCCGAAGCCGTCGAACACCTCATACACCCGTTTGCGCGCATCGGTCATGCGCTGGGGCGGTGTGCCGACGCGGTAAACCCGGATCATCGCCGGGCCGTGAAACAGGCCGGGCGCGCGGGTGGCCAGAAACAGCATCAGCGACAAGGGTGTCAGCGTGTAATCCGCCGCGCGCAGCAGGAACGCGCGCAGTTCGTCGCGCATCGGCGGCACATCCAGCACCCGCAACACCTGCCGCAGCCTGGCCACCGGGTAATCGCCCTGCGCCGCGCCCCAGACCACGCCCAGAACCTTGCGCGGGCCCAGCGGCACCTCGACAAACGCGCCTGTCGCCGCCCCGCCCTCGGGCGCGCGGTAGTCCAGCAGACGGTCCAGCGGCTGGGTTGTCAGCACGCAAAGCGGCTGGCCGGGGGCAAAGAACTGGACGTCGGATGCATCCATGGGTGGCAAAGGGCCTTTCTGAGCGGAGTCCAATAGGGTATGAACCGCCCGATTGTCCTGTGCAACCACCGGGCGCGGGTTCCGGGTGCGCCAGGGATGCGCCGGCTTGACGCAGGCCCAGGCCCGGCGCGCCGGTGCCGCCAAGGCACAGCGCCGGGCGCGCGCGGAAAAAACGGGTCAGGAATTCGGACAAACTGGTGTAGGATCACCGCAAAGACTTCAAGATCGGGGCAGACATGGCAGTGACCGGACCGGCGCAAGATACCGGAACTCTTGATGAATGGCGCAAACGTGTGCTGGCCGATCCCGGGCTGGTGCTGGATGACGCCGAAGTGATGCGCGCGCTGGTCCTGACTTCGGAACAGGCGATGGGCGGCAATGTTGTCGATCTGCGCGGCATGGCGATGGAACGGTTGGAAACCCGCCTGAACCGGCTGGAGGAAACCCACCGCGCGGTGATCGCGGCGGCGTATGAGAATCTGGCCTCGACCAACCAGATCCACCGCGCCCTGCTGCGCCTGCTGGATGCCCCCCGGTTCGAGGATTTCGTGCTGTCGCTGGGCGGCGAGGTGGCCGAAACGCTGCGCGTCGACACCTTGCGGCTGGTGCTGGAAAGCGCCGACGACAAAAGCGGCGGCCTGGGCCCGCTGGACCAGGTCCTGAAGGTGCGCGCGCCGGGCTATGTGGAACAGTATATGAGCGGCGGGCGCCCGGCCCCGGCGCGCCCCATCGTGCTGCGCCAGGGCGTTCCGGCCGAGACCAGCCCCTACGGCGAATTCGCCGCCGATCTGCGGTCCGAGGCGCTGATGCGGCTGGATCTGGGCAAGGGGCGCCTGCCCGGAATGCTGGCTCTGGGGGCCGAGGATCCGCACCGCTTCAAACCCGGACAGGGCACCGAACTGGTGGATTTCTTTACCGGCGTGTTCGAACGGGTGCTGCGCCGCTGGTTGTCATGACGCGCGCAAGGCCAGACGATCAGGCCGCCGGCCATCTGGCGATCAGCCCCGCGCTGCGCGATGCGCTGGCGACGTGGCTGGCCCATATCGCCGCGCTGGACGGGGCCTCGGACAACACGGTCAACGCCTACCGGGCCGATTTGGCGGGGTTTTTGCATTTTCTGGCGCATCACCATGGCGGCGCGGCGGGCATGGCCCAGCTTCGCGCCGTGGAAACCCGGGACATGCGCGCCTGGATGGCTGCCGCGCGGGCCAAGGGGCGCGGCGCGCGCTCGCTGGCGCGGACGCTGTCGGCGCTCAAGGGCTTCGCCCGCTGGCTGGCCGAGCGCGAGGACGGCTTTGACGCCACCGCGATACTTTCGGCCCGCGCCCCGCGCCACCAACGCCCCCTGCCCCGCCCGCTGGACGAAGCCGCCGCGCGGGCGGTGACCGAAACGATCAGCGAAGACCGCGCCGACGCCTGGGTCCGCGCCCGCGACATGGCCGTGGTGACACTGCTCTATGGCGGCGGGTTGCGCATTTCCGAGGCTTTGGGCCTGACCGGGCGCGACGCCGCGACCGTGACGACGCCGGGCGCCAGCCTGCGCATCCTTGGCAAGGGCCGCAAGGAACGGATGGTGCCGGTGATCCCGGCGATCGCACAATCGGTGGAGGCCTATCTGGCCATCTGCCCCTGGCCAATGGCGCCCGACGCCCCGCTGTTTCGCGGCCTGCGCGGCGGGGCGTTGAACCCGCGCCTGATCAGCCGCGCGATGGAGGGGGTGCGCCTGCGGCTGGGTCTGCCCGCCAGTGCCACGCCCCACGCGATGCGCCATTCCTTTGCCACGCATCTGTTGTCGGCAGGCGGCGATCTGCGGGCAATCCAGGAA
>CAJQNQ010000308.1 GCA_905479725.1 uncultured Paracoccaceae bacterium
CTGGCTGTTCGATGGCATGGCGGCGGCCTATGATTCTGGCGCGGCGCGGATGGCGGTGGCGGGGGGCGATCCGATGCTATTATCGGCGCAAGACCCCGCGAAGGTGGCGAGCACCAACAAGGCGATGGCCGTGGCCTATACCCCCGCGCGGGAGCGGATCACACGGTTTGAGACCAACTGGACGATTGTCGCCTGGCCCGATCTGGCCTGGGCGCGGCTGGTGTCACCCGATTTGCCGAATGACGAGGCGCAGCGCGTGCTGGCCGAGGCGATCTTTGCCGCCTCACGCGTCGATGACGACAACGCCGTGGCGAACTGGGCGGCGCATAACGCCGAACTGGGGCGCCGGGCGGCGTGGCTGGACGGGCAGAATTTCGCGGCGCTGCACTATACCGGGCCGGGCACCGATCTGACAATCGGGCTGGCCGAGGGGCATGCCTGGATCGCCGGGGCAACGCGCGCGCAGAACGGAATCACCTGCAACCCGAACATTCCGACCGAAGAGGTGTTCACCACGCCGCACAAGCTGAGGGTTGACGGTGTGGTTGCCGCGACAAAGCCCCTGTCGCATCAGGGCACGCTGATCGAAGGTATCGCCGTGAAATTCGAGGGCGGCGCGATCACCAAGGCGACCGCGCGCACCGGCGAGGCGGTGCTGAACAAGGTGCTGGACACCGACGAGGGCGCGCGGCGGCTGGGCGAGGTGGCGCTGGTGCCCCATGCCTCGCCGATCTCGCAGTCCGGATTGTTGTTTTACAACACGTTGTTCGATGAAAACGCCGCCAGCCATATCGCGCTGGGGCAGTGTTACGCGACCTGTTTTCACGGCGGCGAAAAGATGGACGCGGACGAGATTGCGCGGCGCGGCGGCAATGCCAGCGCGATCCATATCGACTGGATGATCGGCTCGGATCAGATCGATATCGACGGGATCGGCCAGGATGGCACCCGCGTGCCGGTGATGCGCAAGGGGGCTTGGGCGACCTGAATTCCGGTCGGGCGCTCGCCCTTGTGCCCCCGGCGAACCGGGGGCCGCAGGCGACCGGCGGGGGCCAGCCCCCGCACCCCCGGCAGAGGGGGTTTTCCACCCCCTCTGCACGCCCCCGGAGGATATTTTCGGGCACAAAGATGCGGGGGCGGTGTGATCAGAAGTGGATCGCCTTGCCGTAAGCGTCGAGCACGCTTTCGTGCATCATTTCCGAAAGGGTCGGATGCGGGAACACGGTGTGCATCAGGTCTTCCTCGGTGGTTTCCAGCTGGCGGCCGATGACATAGCCCTGGATCATCTCGGTCACTTCGGCGCCGACCATATGCGCGCCCAAGAGTTCGCCGGTCTTGGCGTCGAACACGGTTTTCACGAGGCCTTCGGGTTCGCCCAAAGCGATCGCCTTGCCGTTGCCGATGAACGGGAAGCGGCCGACCTTGACGGTGTAGCCGGCCTCCTTGGCCTTGGCTTCGGTCAGGCCGACGCTGGCCACCTGCGGGTGGCAATAGGTGCAGCCGGGGATCGAATTCGGCTTGATCGGGTGGACTTTCTGGCCGGCGATCAGTTCCGCGACCATGACGCCTTCGTGGCTGGCTTTATGCGCGAGCCAAGGCGCGCCGGCGATATCACCGATGGCGAAAAGCCCGTCGACGCCCGTGCGGCAGTATTCATCGGTGACGACATGGGTGCGGTCGATCTTCACGCCCAGGGCTTCGAGCCCGAGGTCTTCGACATTGCCGACGATACCCGCGGCCGAGATCACAGTGTCGAAATCAGCGGTTTCGGTCTTGCCGTCTTTCTCCAGATGCGCGGTGACCACGCCGGGCTTGCGGTCCAGCTTGGTTACCGTGGTCTTTTCGCGGATTTCCATGCCCTGCTTGACGAACATCTTCCTGGCGTGGGCCGAGATATCGAAATCCTCTACCGGCAACACGCGGTCCATCACCTCGACAACCGTGGTCTTGGCGCCCAGCGTGTTGAAGAAGCTGGCGAACTCGATGCCGATGGCGCCCGAACCGATGACCAGCAGGTTCTTGGGCATGCGTTTGGGGTCGAGCGCGTGCTTGTAGGTCCAGACCAGATCGCCGTCTGCCTCGAGCCCCGGCAATTCGCGCGCGCGCGCGCCGGTGGCGAGGATGATGGCGGGGGCTTTCAGGGATTCGGTGCCCTTGTCGGTCTTGACCGAAACCGTGCCCTTGGCGGGCAGGGTGGCCGTGCCCATGAACACGGTGATCTTGTTCTTCTTCATCAGGTGGCCGATGCCCGAGCTGAGCTGCTTGGCCACCCCGCGCGAGCGTTTGACCACGGCGGGCAGGTCGTAGCCGATGCTGCCGGCGCTGAGGCCGAAATCCTTGGCACGGTGCATCAGGTGGAACACTTCGGCCGAGCGCAGCAGAGCCTTGGTGGGAATGCAGCCCCAGTTCAGGCAGATCCCGCCCAGATGCTCGCGCTCGACAATGGCGACATTTTTGCCCAGTTGCGCGGCACGGATGGCCGCGACATAGCCCCCCGGTCCGGCCCCTACCACGACGACATCGAAATTCTGATCGGCCATGTGCGACCCCTCCTGCGATCGGTTGACGCCGGGCAGCGATGCTGCGGCAGGCGCTTTCTGGGCAGCTCCGGCGCGTCATCCGCCGGAGCCATGAATATAGTTCAGCGTTAAACTAATTTTTGGCGCGGCGCAAACTCCGCAGGTGAATGACTGGATTGCGCCCCGTGCAAGGCTGAAGCCGGTGCAAGGCTGAAGCCGGTGCAAGGCCGAAGCCGGTGCAAGGCCGGAGCCGGTGCAAGGCTGGATCCGTCAGTCCTGCAACTCTTGCAGGATCGCGTTGTAGCCGCCCGTGGCCATGAACGCCGCCTCTGCGGCGGTGGTCTGGCGTCCCAGGGCCGCGTTGCGGTAAGGGAAGCGGCGGAAGCGGCGGATGATTTCGCGGTGGACGCGGGCGTGCAGCAGGTTGCCCGTGCCATCGCCGGGAAGGCGCGAGGCCATCAGGCAGACGCCAATGGTCTGGGCATGCGCGTCCTCGGCATGCATGAACGGAACATACATGAATTGCCGCAGCGGCCCGGCGATCATCAGGTCGCGCTTCTTGTGCCAGGCGCGGGTGCAGACCCCGCGCGCCATCGCATCGGTGGCGAAGGCGCGGGCATCGCCGCGAAACATGTTGCGCGGAAACTGGTCGGTCAGAAGGACATAGGCCAGCATCCCGTCCGGGCAGGATGCCCAGGTCGTCAGGCCGCCGGCATGGGCCTGGTCCCAGGTGCCGCGAAACCGGTCGGTGATCGCCTGATCCAGCGCGGCGCCGCCACCATACCAGTCGGCGGGATCAAGACCGGTCCAGAAATCAAGGACCTCGGCGGCTTTGGCGGGCAACGGCATGGGGCACCTCCTGTCTTGAGGATATCCTGCGGTTGCCCTGCCCGGGGGTCAACCCGTTGTCGTGCTTTCGTCCTCATATTCCATAGCCGCCTCGACGGTCAGCGCGGAAGCCGAGGGCGAAACAGCGGTGTAGCTGCCCGAAGCGTCCGGGGTTTCGCGGCGCCGATACATGCGCCAGACGGTATAGCCCGCCAGAACGCCGCAGATCAGCGCCATGAACAGGAAGAAGCCGCTGGGCCCGATGGCGCCCATCATCCAGCCGGTGATGATCGGCCCGGCGATCGCGCCGACACCATTGATGAAGATCAGCCCGGCCGAGGCGGCGGCCATGTCGGAATGTTCCAGATGGTCGTTCACATAGGCCAGCAACAGCGAATAGAGCGGGTTCGATGTGCCGCCGATCACGAATCCGACCACCAGCAAGCCCAGGAACGGCGTGTCGAACAGGACCGGCACCATCAGCACCGAGCCACCGACAAGGGCCAGCCAGAGCACCAGCATCCGTCGGTCCAGCCGGTCGGACAGCCAGCCGATGGGGTATTGCAGCAACAGCCCGCCGGTATAGATCGCGGCGATGAAGATCGACAGATCGCGCACGTTCAGCCCGGCCTGCGTGGCCCAGACCGACGCCATGCCGAATTGAGCGGAAAAGATGCCCCCCAGCAGAAACATGCCCACCACGCCCAGCGGCGAGGTGCGATACAGGGTGGCGAAGCTCATGCGGCGGGTGGTCTCGAAAGCCGGAACCGGGGTCACGGACAGAAGGATCGGCGCGAAGGACAACGAGACCAGCACCGACGGGATGATGAACAGGATGAAGCCACCCGGGTCGCCAACGTTCAGCAGCCCCTGCGCGACGATGATGCCGAACATCTGGACGATCAGATAAAGCGACAGGGTCTGGCCGCGGGTCTCGTTCGAGGTGGCGTTGTTCAACCAGCTTTCGGCGGTGATGTAGACACCGGAAAACGAAAACCCGATGACCACGCGCAGAATCGCCCACAGGATCCAGTTGGGGGCAACGGCATAGAGCAGCAAGACCGCCGAAACCATCGACGCCAGCGCCGCGAAAACGCGCACATGGCCGACCCGCTGGATCATCGTTGGCGCCAGGCGCGAGCCGAACAGGAAACCCACGAAATAGCTCGACATGACGACCGACAGCTGAAAGGTCGAAAACTGTTCGATCGCGCCCCGGATGCCCAGCAGCGTGCCCTGCATGCCGTTGCCCAGCATCAGCAGCATCATCCCCAGGAGCAAGGCCCAGGTGGATCCCAGAACTTTCAGCATCGGCCGGTTCCCCGTCGGTGATATGAATGGCGGTCAGCCAATCATGCCACCTTATCAGGGGGATGGGCGAGGCGAAGGGCGAAAAGCGGCATCTGAGCGTCGCAATTGTTGCGAACGCAAATGGAAGGGACAAGATCGCCTTTTGCGGTATTCGTTACCGCAATACCTCGCCGCCACCGGACTGCCAGTTCTGCAATGAGCCGAGATTGTGCACCGCTTCGAAGCCGTGCCCTCGCAGGGCGTTCGCCGCGCGCCCGGACCGCATGCCCGAGGCGCAATAAAGATAGATTGGCTGTCCCGCCTTGCGGGCCTTGGCCAGCCGCTTGTCGAAACGACCGGACTTCGGATCGGCGGTTTGATCCAGGCCGCTGAGGGGCAGATTCAGCGCACCCTTGGCGCGGCCGCTTTGCAACTCGGCTTCCTCGCGGACGTCGATCAGAAGGGCCGATCCGCTGGTGACGGCGCGAACAGCTTCGGCCGCGTCTACAGCCGGCGCGGATTTCTTCATTGCGTTGAACAGGTTGAACATGAGGCACCTCGATTGCTGCGTTGGAGCCAGATATAGCACCGAATATGCAACATTCAAGAAATAGAATATGAAAAAGCCCGCCCAGTCTGAAATTTCTGCATCACGGCATCAGGTTTATGGTTTGTTCTACATTTTTGGTTGGAGACTCGGTGACGGCGGTCTATGTTCCCCGTCTGGGGCGCGCGGGGCGCCGGGTGAGTATCATGGCCGAACAGAAATACATCGAAATTCGCGGCGCGCGGGAGCACAATCTCAAGGGGATCGACGTAAACATTCCCCGCGATCAGCTGGTTGTGATCACTGGCCTTTCCGGGTCGGGCAAGTCCTCGCTGGCGTTCGATACAATCTATGCCGAAGGCCAGCGGCGCTATGTGGAATCGCTGTCGGCCTATGCGCGGCAATTCCTGGATATGATGCAAAAGCCGGATGTGGAGCATATCACCGGCCTGTCCCCGGCGATCTCCATCGAACAGAAGACCACCAGCAAGAACCCGCGCTCGACCGTCGGCACGGTCACCGAAATCCACGACTACATGCGCCTGCTGTTTGCCCGCGCGGGCACGCCCTACAGCCCCGCGACGGGCCAGCCGATCGAGGCGCAGCAGGTGCAGGACATGGTGGACCGTGTGCTGACGCTGGAAGAGGGCACACGCGCCTATCTGCTGGCGCCCATCGTGCGCGACCGCAAGGGCGAATATAAGAAGGAGCTGCTGGAACTGCGCAAGCAGGGGTTCCAGCGCGTCAAGGTGGATGGCCAGTTTCATGACCTGGACACCCCGCCGGATCTGGACAAGAAGTTCCGCCACGATATCGATGTGGTGGTGGACCGGATCGTCGTGCGGCCGGGGATCGAAACGCGGCTGGCCGACAGTTTTCGCACGGCGCTGGACCTGGCCAGCGGCATCGCGGTGCTGGAAATGGCTTCGGCCCCGGAAGGTGAGCAACCGGAACGCGTTACCTTTTCGGAAAATTTCGCCTGCCCGGTCAGCGGCTTCACGATCCCGGAAATCGAACCGCGTCTGTTTTCCTTCAACGCGCCCTACGGCGCCTGTGCACAATGCGACGGGCTGGGGGTCGAGCTGTTCTTCGACGAACGCCTGGTGGTGCCAGACGCGATGCTGCGGCTGGAGGACGGTGCCATCGCC
>CAJQNQ010000309.1 GCA_905479725.1 uncultured Paracoccaceae bacterium
GCGATGCAGGGTTCCACCGCGACGCCAATGCACTGCGCGTCGCCGCCACCGCGCAGGCATTGCCGGATCGAAGCATCGTCGAGCGCAATCTCCTGTGCCAGAGCCGGCGCGATCCCAAGCGACAGCGCGGCGCTCAGCCACAGGGCTTTCACGCCATTGCTCCCATCAACTCGCGGCCCACCAGCATGCGCCGGATCTCGCTCGTGCCCGCGCCGATCTCCATCAGCTTTGCGTCGCGAAACAGCCGCCCCACGGGCGCATCGGCCATGAAACCCGCGCCGCCCATCGCCTGCACCGCCTGATGCGCCTGCACCATCGCCTGTTCGCTGGCATACAGGCAACAGGCGGCGGCATCCGCGCGCGTCACCTCGCCCCGGTCACAGGCCTTGGCGACCTCGTAAACATAGGCCCGGGCGGAATTCAGCGCGGTATACATGTCGGCAATCTTGCCCTGCATCAGCTGGAAAGTGCCGATCGGCTGGCCGAACTGCTTGCGCTCGACCATATAGGGCATGACCTCGTCCAGACAGGCCGCCATGATCCCCGGACCGATGGCGGCCAGCACCACGCGCTCATAGTCCAGACCGGACATCAGAACGCGCACCCCGCGCCCCTCCTCGCCCAGAATGTTCTCGAACGGAACCTCGACATCGTTGAAAACCAGTTCCGCGGTGTTCGACCCCCGCATCCCCATCTTGTCGAAATGCGCGCTTGTCGAAAACCCCGCCATGCTTTTTTCGATCAGGAAAGCGGTGATGCCCTTCGATCCGGCCTCGGGATCGGTCTTGGCATAGACCACCAGCGTATCCGCGTCCGGACCATTGGTGATCCAGTATTTGGTGCCGTTCAACACGAACCGGTCATTGCGCTTTTCGGCGCGCAGACTCATCGACACCACGTCCGATCCGGCACCGGCCTCGGACATCGCCAGGGCGCCGACATTTTCACCAGACACCAACCCCGGCAGATATTTTTCTTTCTGCGCGTCCGACCCGTTCAGCTTGATCTGGTTGACGCACAGGTTCGAATGCGCACCATAGCTTAGACTGACCGAGGCCGAGGCCCGCGCAATCTCCTCCACCGCCACGGCATGCGCCAGATAGCCCATGCCAGCGCCGCCATAGGCTTCGGGCACGGTGATCCCCAGCAGACCCAGGTCCCCCATCTCGCGCCACAGATCGGCGGGAAACTGGTTGCTGGTGTCGATCGCCGCGGCCATCGGGCGCACCCGGTCCTGCGCCCAGCGATGCACCATATCGCGCAACGCGTTGACGTCCTCGCCCAGATCGAACTTCATGGATGCTGAAAACATGTCCCCTCCTGACAGATGCGTGCCGCTTGTTATTGAACGCTCGTTCAATAAATACCGCGCCACCCACAACAGGTCAAATCAATTCCAAAACGCCGTTTCGCGACCCTACGTCATCTTTGTGCTGAAAATATCCCTGCCGCAGGCAAGACCGCGCGTCCGGCGCCGGAGGCGCAGGGCGGGCTGATCGCGTGCCGCCGCAGGCGGCGCAATTGGCTAGCAGACTTATCGAAAGAGCATCAGGACCGTCAGCGCCAACAGCACCGACATCGTCCGCAGGAAGATTTTCCACGCGGCGGGCGTCGACAGCAGCGCGGTCAACAGGGCGCCGGCGGCGGTCCAGAACAGGCAGACGCCCAGGTTGACGGCCGAAAACGCCGTGCCCAGACGCGCGGCCTCGAACCACAGCGCCTGGCCGCCGCCATAGCCCGCCGAGGCCGCGAAGGCGATGGCCCAGACCTTGGGATTGATCCATTGAAACAGCACCGCGCCGAGGAACGACAAGGGCTTCTCATCGGGGTCGGCGGCGCTGCGCGGCCTGGCCGAGGCGCGCCAATGCCCCCAGGCCATCCACAAGATGAACGCCCCCGCGCCCAGTTTCAGCACCAGGTTCAGAACCGGCGAGGCCAGCACGATGGCGCCGACCCCGGCCGCCGTCACCGCCGCCGTGATGCCAACGCCGATCACCACGCCAAACAGATGCGGCAGGGTGCGCCGAAAGCCGAACCGCACCCCTGACGAGGTCAGCATGATGACGTTGGGCCCGGGGGTAAACAGGCCCAGAAACACGAAGCCATAAAGTAACGGATCAAGGAACATCAGGCGCTTCCTTCATGCGTCGGGGCGGCGAAACCGCCGCCCCCTGTATCGTTCTGTCCGCGCCCTGTCTATCCGCCCAGCACGTAACTGGGTAACCACAGCACGATGCCCGGGAACACGACGCTCAGGAACAAACCAAACACCTGAAGCGCCACGAAGGGAATGATCCCGCGATAGATATGCTGGATCTTCACTTCGGGCGGCGCCACCCCTTTCAGGTAGAACAGCGCAAAGCCGAAGGGCGGTGTCAGGAAGCTGGTTTGCAGGTTCACCGCAACCAGGATCAGGAACCAGATGACGATCGGATTGCTCACCCCGTCCCACTCGCCGACATGCCCGCCAAAATCCAGCAGCGCAACGATCGGCGCAAAGATCGGCAGCACGATCAGCGTGATCTCGATCCAGTCGAAGAAGAAGCCCAGGGCAAAGACCATCATCATCAGCACGAACAGGATCGACCACGGCCCGGCCGACGAATTCTGGATGAACTCGATAATCAGCTCCTCGCCGCCAATGGCCTTGAACACAAAGGAGAACGCGGTGGCACCGACGAAGATACCAAACAGCATGGCACCGGTCAGCGCAGAGCGTTGGCAGACATCCATCAGCGTGGCCCAGGTCAGGCGGCGATTGAAGAAGGCCAGGACAACGGATCCGGCAGCGCCAACGCCCGAAGCTTCTGTCGGCGTGGCCAGCCCGGCAAAGATCGACCCCAACACGGCGACGATCAAGGCGATCGGCGGCAGGAACGAGCCCAGGATCATCTTCCAGAATTCACCCCGCGTGCTGGGCCCCGCGTCCTCGGCCATCGGCGGCGCAAGCTGCGGTTTCCAGCGGCACAGCAGGAAGATGTAGATCGTATAGAGCCCGGCCAGAAGAACCCCGGGCACGACAGCGGCGATGAACACCGTGCCCACCGGCACCGACAGCAGGTCGGACATGATGACCAGCATGATCGACGGCGGGATCAGGATGCCCAGGGTGCCCGACGCGGCGATCGTGCCGGTGGCCAGCGGGATCGAATAATTCGCCTTTATCATCACCGGTAGCGCCATCAGCGTCATCATCACGACCGAAGCCCCGATGATCCCGGTTGTGGCCGCCATGATCGTGCCCATCAGCGTGACCGACAGCGCCAGGCCGCCCGGAACCCGGCGCAGCAGAACCTGAAGCGCTTCCAGCAGGTCGGTGGCGACGCCGGATTTCTCCAGCATCGTGCCCATGAAGGTGAACATCGGAATCGCCACCAGAACCAGGCTGGACATGGTGCCGCCATAGATCCGCAGCGGGATCAGCTGGATCTGGTCCAGCCGGAACACCCCCGCCCAATCGCCCAGAACCGCGAACAGCAAGGCGATGCCGCCCAGGATGAAGGCGACGGGATAGCCGGTGAACAGCACCACCGCCAGAACGCCGAACATGATCAGCGGCATGTAATGGATTATCGTTTCCATAAGGTCAGTCCCCGATCACGCTTCGGCTTTGGGTGCGGAATGCACCCCGCCGGTGGTGTATTGCCCAGATTCTTCCCGCATGGTGACAGGGCCGAACAGGAAAACGATGCATTTCAAGGCCGCCGACAACCCGGCCAGCGCCACGAAGACGAAGCCAAGCGGCAGGAAGCCCTTGATGATGAAACGATAAGGCAGGCCGGTCAGCGCGTCCGAGCCCTCGCCGATATTGTAGGCGCGCATCATGTTTTCGGTGCCGTATTCGATGATGACGTAGCAATAGGGCACCAGGAACAGCACCGCCCCGAACAGCTCGATCCAGGCCTTGGTGCGCGGGCGGAACGTGTCGCGCACCAGTTCGATGCGCACATGGGCGTCCTTGACGTAGCCATAGGCCAGCGCCATCAGGAACAGCACGGCATGCAGATGCCATTCCATTTCCTGCAAGCGGGTCGAACTGAAGGTCTCGTACCAGGCGGTGCTGGTGAAATTCGGATTGTAACCCAGATATTTCCGCTGGGTCACGTCATACAGGATGATCACGATCATCGGGATATACAGCACCGAGACGATCTTGCCGGTCGCCACACAGGTTGCTGCCATGCCGTTCGCACCGTCCAGCAGATAGCGGTAGCCGCCCTGATTGGCGCGGCGCACCGCCAGGCCCAGCATCACGACGAAATAGAGCGTCACGGCAATCAGCAGCGGCACGGCGTAACTGACCAGCGGCTCGAAGAAATCAAGCGTCGCCTGCGCGTTTTCCCAGCCATCGCGTTCACGGCGCACGATCCGGCGCAACTGGTTCAACTGCGTCGTGGTCAGCGCCAGCGGTGTCGAGATCATCACCGAGGCCCAGCCCAGCAGCGTCGCCGACAGGAACCAGCCGGGTCGCGCGCGCAAAAGCCAGGCCCCCAGATGCGAGATCACGATCGCGCCAAGCGCGTAGAACACCAAGACGGAGGTCGGATTGAGCACCACGATCACGCCGGCGGCGATGATGGTGATGATCGACAGTATCGTGCCCATGGCCGTTCCTGTCCGTTGAGATTTTGCGGAAAAAATGGGGGCATCCCAAGAACCGGAATGCCCCTTTTGCGTCACCGTATCGGCGTATCAGTCAAGATAGGCCAGATCGCGCCAGCGCCGGTAGTCCGCGCGGAACGAGGTGTAGCTTGCATAGACGCGGGCAAAGTCCGCATCCTCCGCGACCAGCTCGGCCGCGGTCTCTTCCCAGGCGGCTTCCAGCGCCGCCAGATCTTCCGCCGACCATTGACGGATCTGCACACCGTGCTCTTCTTCCAGGGTGCGCAGGGCTTCGATCTGGATGGCTTCGCCTTCGGCCAGACCATAGGCGATGTTCGCGTCACACACGGTCTCGATGGTCAGCTGCTGCTGTTCGCTCAGACCTTCCCACAGATCCAGGTTGATCATCAGATCGAACATCGTCGACTGCTGGTGCCAGCCGGGGAAGTAGTAATAGCTTGCAACCTGATAGAAGCCGAGGTTGAGGTCGATGGCGGGCATCGAGAACTCGGTGGCGTCGATGGTGCCCAGTTCCAGCGCCGGGAAGATGTCACCGCCGGCCAGAAGCTGCGTGGACACGCCCATGCGCTCCATGACCTTGGCGCCCAGACCGAAGAAGCGCATCGACATGCCGCGCAGATCTTCGACGCCGCTCAGTTCCTGGCGGAACCAGCCCGAGGCTTCGGGCGCGATCACGCCGCAGATGATCGACTTGATGTTGTAGGGCTCGTAAAGCTCTTCCAGGAACTCCTGGCCGCCGCCGAATTTCAGCCAGGCGATGTATTCCGGGGCCTGCGGGCCGAACGGAACAGCGGCCAGCAATTGCAGCGCGGGAACGCGGCCAGCCCAGTAGCCGGGGGTCGACCAACCGGCCTCGACCGCGCCCGAACCGACGGCGTCAAAGGTTTCCAGCGCCGGCACGACGCCGCCCGGGTTCTGGAAGGTGATGGTGATCTCGCCTTCGGTCAGCGCGGTAATCTGGTCCGCGATCCGCTGGCCCAGCGTGCCCAGCTGCGGCAGCGAGCCCGGATAGGTGGACTGCATGTTCCAGGTCTGCTGCGCCGAGGCCGAGCCTGCGGCCATGGCCGCGACCAGGGCTGTTGTGGTCAGAATTTTTTTCATGTCTCTCTCCCAGTGGACGGGCGGTTGCTCAGGGTTCAACTTCCCTGGCCGAGCGCCTCGCGATATTGCGAACATGTCGAACTCTCTGCGTCAACCCTCACACAATGTTGATTTGAGTCTTGAGAACGCAGAATCTCCTCCATGCGCCAAGAGGTAAAAAGTTCTTACCAATTTGTCCATAAAAATCGCGCGGCGCACCTTGATTTAGCGCTATCACGCGCTACGGCGCTCAATTTTCAGCCAGATTCCGGTGGCCGAGCGCACGGTCAGATGCGCCACGGGGCGCGGCGCACGTCCTTCGACGGTCGAAAACCGGAGCCGCCGCGCCAGCATGGCCAGCAGCAGCGGCCCCTCGACCATGGCAAATCCGGCGCCCGGGCAGACGCGCGGGCCGGCCGAAAACGGCAGGAAACCGTCGCGCGCGGCGCTTCGGCCTTGCGATGTCTGCCAGCGCCCGGGACAGAACGCATCGGGCTGATCCCACAGCGCCTCGTGGCGGCCCAGATACCACGGGCTGACCACGGCCTGCGCGCCGCGCGGCACCGCGCGGTCGCGAAACCGGACCGGGCACGCGGCCTGGCGCACCATCATCGGCACCGGCGGATAAAGCCGCAGCGTTTCGCGGAACACGTCGCGCGCCAGCTTCAGGCGCGACACGGCGGCGAATTCCGGGGCCGGCACCGGCGCGTTGCCCAGCACCTGCCGAGCCTCATCGGCCACCGCGTCCTGCGTCGCCGGGTCCAGCGCCAACAGATACAGTGCCCAGGCCAGCGCCGAGGCCGAAGTCTCGTGCCCGGCCAGAAAGAACACCGCCACCTGATCGACCATCTGGTCATCGTCGAACCGGCTGCCGGTGACCGGGTCGGCGGTGGTCATGATCTTGGTCGCCAGATCGTCCGGGGCGGTGCCCTGCGCGATGGCAAGCCTCCGCGCGGTGACCAGATCGCGCGTCAACGCGCGGATGCGCCGTGCGGCGCGCAGCGTCCCGGGGCGATGAAACCGGGGCATCCAGCGCGGCAAGGGCAGAAAGGCGGCCAGGTTCAGCAGCGGCTGCGTGCCCTGGAAGGTGCGGAATTCCTGAAAAACGGCGCTGGCGGTCTTGTCCTCGATCGGCATCGAAAACAGCGTGCGGAAGATCACATCCGCGGTGGCGTGGCTGGTCTGCGCTTCCATTTCGACGGGGGCGTGCCCGTCCATCCGCTCGAGCCGCGCGACGCAGGCTTGCGCCGCCGCCAGCATGGCCGGAAAGGTATCGCGCAGGCGCCCGCCTTCAAAGGCCGGGTCGATGATCCGGCGCTGGAACTGCCACTGGGCGCCATTGGTCAGGAACACGCCCTGCCCTAGCAACGGCTCCAACCCCGCCGCCATGCGCGGCGATTTGGGAAAATCCTGCGGATGCTCGGTCAGGACATGCCGCCAAAGCGGCGGTTGATTGAGCAGGAAGGTGTGCAGGAAGGGAATACGGAACTCGGCCATCTTGGCCCGGTAGAGACGCGCCGGATTGGCCGACAGGATGTCACGCCGGAAAGCCCGCACATAGCGCAGCAGCGAGAACCCGTCACGGCGCGCGGGCGGCTTTGGCGGCACCGGCGGGCCAGGGTTTGGCGCGCGGGCGACTGGTGCGCGGGTGTCTGGCGGCCTTGTCATTTCAGGCCCCGATGCGGTGACAGGGCGCGGGTGATCCGGCTGGGCGAGGGCTTGCGCCCCTTGTAGCGGCTGGCCAGGCTGCGGGGGCCGGCGGTGATCTGGAAATAATCGTAGTCACGCGGCGCGTCGAAGGCCCACAGATACTGAAAGTGCAGCCGGAAGAACTGCCGGCGCATGCGGCGCCAGGTCTCGGGTTTCAGGCTCTGGCTGAAGGCCGCCGACAGGACCAGCGGCCAGCGCTGATCGGGCGGGGCCACGCCCGACACCGCCACCGGGTCGCACAGGCCGAAGCAGCAGCCATCGCCGGGGGCCGTCACATCGACCCAGGTGAGGCCCGGATCCCGCGACAGGGCCCGCAGATCGCGCCGCAGGCGGGTCGCGTCCGGCAGGAAGGCCTGCATGGGAATGGCCTCGCCCAGCGTCAACAGCGCCAGCGGCGCGGCGTCGGCCGGCATGTCCTGACGCAGCTGCGCGACCATCGACACCGCCAGCGCCGCGCCCGAGGAGTGCCCGATGACAAGCACCTCATCCGCGTCGGTTGGCAGCGCGGCGCGCACTTGCCGCGTGAAATCGGACAGCCGTGCTGTCAGTTCGGCCCCGTAAGCCCCGCGATGCGCGGCGGTATGGGCGAAATCATAGAGCAGGTAGTAGACATAAAGCCGGGCGTCCCAGCGCCGGAACAGCCGCAACACGGCGAACGCCAACCCGGCGCCCGACGCCAGCGCCAGCACCGTTCCCGGTCCGCCAGGCACCGCCCAGGCCACGGTCATCCCCAGCCCCCATCCCGCCAGCAGCGCCAGCACCAGTTGTCCGGTCAGCATCGCCACGGGCCAGGCCCCGGCCAGCATCGGCCCGCGCCGCAGGCGAAACAGTGCCCACAGCGCCCCGGTAGAGGCGAAGATCCACAATGTGCGCAGCATCAGAACGTAGGTCGCCAGCACCCCGCGCCGCATCGACGCCTGCACCAGATCGGACCAGACCAGCACGGTGACATGGGTTTCAGTCCGCTGCCCGCCGATATCGGTGTTCACCGACCAGCCATAGCCCCCGGTGCCGGTCTGCCGCGCCGCCAGATCCAGCGCATAGCCCGAGATCCGCGCCTGAAGTGTGCCATCGCGGCGATACATTTCGCGGTAGCGGCGGGGCGGAAACGGATCATAGCCGGGGATGTAGAACACCCGGCGTCGTCGCACGTCCTGCTCTGGCGGTTGTTGGGGTGATGGGCCGGTCATGTCCGCAGGCTATGCCGCCCGGCGGGCTTTGGAAAGATGGCGTGGGGCCCGGGGCCGGCTTGTGGGCTGCTTCGGCGCGACCGGTTTCGGATGCGCATGCGGCGTGCGTGTCAGGGGGCGCGCGTGTCAGGGGGCGTTGCCCCCTCGCCCTTGCGGGCTCACCCCCAGGATATTTTCGGCACAAAGATGCGCAATTATAGTCAAATTGTGCCGAACCGGGTCAGCCCAGGATTTGCAGCGCCGGGAAGTTTTCCAGCAGCCAGAACGAGAAGCTGGCCATCGCCCCGGTGATCAGCGCGATGCCGACGATGATCAGCAAGACGCCCATCGATTTTTCGATCACGCCCATCCACGGCTTGATGCGTCTCATCAGGCTCATCGACTGACCAATGAAGATCGCCGTCAGCAAAAACGGCAGACCCAGGCCGAAGGCATAGGCGGCCAGAAGTCCGGTGCCGCGCCCCACCGAGTCCGTGGTCGCGGCGAGGGTGATGATCGTGCCCAGGATCGGCCCGATGCAGGGCGTCCAGCCAAAGGCGAAGGCCAGGCCCAGCACATAGGCGCCAAACGCCGAGCCACCCCGGTTCCTGGCCTCGAAACGCGCTTCGCGCATCAGGAAGCCGATGCGGAACGCGCCCAGGAAATGCAGCCCCATGACGATGACGACAACGCCGGCGATCTGCGTGAAGAGATCGCGGTAGACCAGAAACAGTTGTCCCAGGCTGGACGCCGAGAAGCCCAGCAACAGGAATACGGTGCTCAACCCCATGACAAAGAACAGCGCCGGAACGGTGGCACGGCTGGGGCCGGTATGTTCGTCGGTCAGTTCGCGAACCGAAATGCCTGACATGTATGCCAGGTAGGGAGGGACGATGGGCAGCACGCAGGGGCTCAGGAACGAGAGGAACCCGGCGATCAAGGCGACGAACAGCGACGGCATCAGCGCCGCGTCGAAAAGATCAATGCCGAACATTCAGGGGCTCCGAACCGTTTGTTGCACTGATACGCGACCACCCCCCTTTCGTCACGCAGGGGGCGATCACGTTCTGGTCACTGGGTGTCGCCGGGCGCGCGTGGCCTAGCGTGACCACCAACCCCGGCGCCGGGGTTTGGAGGGCTCCGGGTTGGCCGGGGCAGCCGCCTCGGACGCCGGTTCAGGCAGGGATTCTGACGCTTCAACGACCGAAGGATCGGGCTGTTCTTCGATCGCCGCGACAGTCTCGACCGGCGGCGTTGTCTCGGCCTCGGGTGTCGGATCCGCCACCGGCTCCGGCCGGTCGGTTGCCGCGTCGGCGGGGGCGTCGCCATGGGCGGCAGCGGTCGGGGCGCTGTCGTCCGCCGTCAGATCGGCAGTTGGCTCTGGCGAGGGCTCCGCCAAGGGCGCCGGCCGGGCGTCGGCCTCGGCTTTCGGCTTACGACGGCGCGTGCGCTTTTTCGGCGCCTCGGCCTCGGCCTCGGGTGCCGGAGCATCGGCGCCATCGGACGCGGGTGCGGAGGTATCCTCGCCGTCGGCGGGTTTTCTGGCGCGGGTGCGGGTGCGCCGCTTGCGCGCGGGTTTTTCGTCAGACGCGGGCGCATCGTCGGATTGAGCGGCCTGGTCTACGGTTGCGTCGGCGGGTGGGGCGTCGGCGGATGCGGCGTCGGCGGGTGGGGCGTCGGCAAGCGCCGCGTCGGCCCTGGTGCCGGTCCCGGCATCGTCGCCCTCGGGCCCGGCGTCCGCGCTGCCATCGTCGGGGCCCTGTTCACCACCCTGCCCCCGGCGCCGCCGGCGCCGCCGGCGCTTGCGCTTGCCGCCTTCCGAGCCTGCGTCTTCGCCATCAGGGGAATCGGCACCCGCCGCCAACTCATTTGCCGACTGGTCTGGAATCTCGGTGCTGTCGTCCTCTTCCTCGGCGAATTCATCGTCGATTTCGGACATCGTCTGCGCGCTCAGCGACACGACCGGAGTCGACGGGGCCGTGACGATCCGCGTCGCGGTCTTGAACTTCTCGATCACGTAATCAGGGCTGACAAGGCTGGGATCGGCCTCCAGCCGGATCGCCATGCCATAGCGCAGCTCGATCTGAGCCATATGCTCGCGCTTGGCGTTGAACAGGTAGTTCACCACATCGATCGGCGCCTTGACCAGCACCTCGCGGGAGCGGTTGCGCGTGCCTTCTTCTTCCAGCGCGCGCAGGATCTGCAAGGCCAGCGAATTGTCCGAGCGGATCAAGCCGGTGCCGTGGCAGGCCGGGCAGGGCTGGGTCGTCGCCTCGATCATGCCGGGACGCAGGCGCTGGCGGCTCATTTCCATCAGCCCGAAGGCCGAAATGCGGCCAACCTGGATGCGCGCGCGATCGGTGCGCAGCGCGTCCTTCATGCGCTTTTCCACGGCAGCGTTGTTCTTGCGCTCTTCCATGTCGATGAAATCGATCACGATCAGACCGGCCAGATCGCGCAGACGAAGCTGACGCGCCACCTCGTCGGCGGCTTCGAGGTTGGTTTTCAACGCCGTGTCCTCGATCGAGCCTTCGCGCGTGGACTTGCCCGAGTTCACGTCGATGGCGACCAGCGCCTCGGTCACGCCGATGACGATATAACCGCCCGACTTCAACTGGACCGTGGGATTGAACATGCTGGCCAGGTAGCTTTCCACCTGGAAGCGCGCGAAGAGCGGCATCGTCTCACGGTAAAGCTGCACGTTCTTGGCGTGGGACGGCATGATCATCTTCATGAAGTCCTTGGCGGTGCGATAACCGCCCTCGCCTTCGACCAGAACCTCGTCGATGTCGCGGTTGTAGAGATCGCGGATCACCCGCTTTATCAGGTTGCCTTCTTCGTAGATCGGCGCGGGCGCGATAGATTTCAGCGTCAACTCGCGGATTTGCTCCCACATGCGGAACAGATATTCGTAATCGCGCCGGATCTCGGCCTTTGTGCGGTTGGCGCCGGCGGTGCGAATGATCAGCCCGGCCCCTTCGGGGACCGAGATCTCTCCGGCGATTTCCTTCAGCTTCTTGCGGTCCGCGGCGTTGGTGATCTTGCGGCTGATGCCGCCGCCGCGCGCGGTGTTGGGCATCAGCACACAGTAGCGCCCGGCCAGCGACAGGTAGGTGGTCAGCGCCGCGCCCTTGTTGCCGCGCTCTTCCTTGACGACCTGCACCAGCATGATCTGGCGGACCTTGATGACTTCCTGGATCTTGTAGCGGCGCGTGCGAATGCGGCGCGGCGGGCGCACTTCGTCGGTGACGTCTTCATCGGCGACCGATTCCACCTGATCGTCGACATCGCTGGCGTGATCGGCGGCGCGGTAGGGCTGGGGCTCGTCGTCCCGGGCTTCGGCGGCGACGGCCACGTCGTCGCCCTCGTCCTCGGCTTCCGGCTCGGTCTTGGTCTTGGTCTTGGCGTTTGCGCCGTCATCGTCATCGCCCAGATCGACGACATCCATCGCCCCGTAGGTGCGCGATTCCAGCCCGTCCGAATTGGCGGCGATCGACCCGCCCTTGACGGAATCGTCGGCAGAGGAACCGGGCGCGGACCGGGTTTCGGGCGTCTGTGCGTCGGCCAGGGGCTCGACCTCGGCGTCCTGCGCGGCGATTTCAGGCTGTTGGGCGTCAGGTTCCGCGGCATCTGGCTGTGCGGCGGGGGAAATATCAGGCTCTACCACGGCATCGGCCTTCCGAGGCTCTGCGGCAGGCCCCGACATGTCGGCGGCGTGTACCGGCGCGTCGGTCGCAGTCGCCTGGGCCTCGATCGGCAGATCGACAGCCGTGTCCACGGCCGTTTCCTGTGCGTTGTCCGGTGCCGCGTCCCGGGTCACCGGCGCGGATTCGGCGGCGGCTTCGGTGGCCGTGTCGCTTGTCTGGACGGCATCCGCGACCGGGTCCTTGGTCCGGCGTCGACGCTGGCGTCGGCCGCCATTGCCCGCAGCCTTGCCCCTGTCCGCGGTGCCGTTTCCGCCGCCGGAATTCCCGTTGCCATTGGCGGCGCCGTCATCGTCCTGCGCCCGCGCCAGCGCGCGTTCCTCGTCCAGCAGCGCCTTTCGATCGGCGACGGGGATCTGATAATAGTCGGGGTGAATTTCGGCGAAAGCCAGGAATCCGTGGCGATTGCCGCCGTAATCGACGAAGGCCGCCTGAAG
>CAJQNQ010000310.1 GCA_905479725.1 uncultured Paracoccaceae bacterium
GTTGGGCTTGCAGGCCCACACCGACAACCCCTACCGGGATCCGGTGCCCACTGTGCAGGTGCTGTATTGCCTGGAAAGCTCGGCCCAAGGGGGTGAGAACATGGTGGTTGACGGCTTTCGCGCCGCGCAACGCTTGCGCGATGAAAGCCCGGAGCATTTTGACCTGTTGGCCAGCCATTGCGCGCGGTTCGAATATGCCGGCGAGGCCGGTGTCTGCCTGACATCCCGACGTCCGATGATCGAACTGTCCCCGGATGGCGAACTGATCGGCGTGCGGTTCAACAACCGCTCGCTGGCGGCGATCACCGATGTGCCGTTCGACCGGATGGCCGCCTATTATGCCGCCTATCGGCGGTTAGGCGAAATCATCGACGACCCGGCGATGGAGGTCACGTTCAGGCTGGATCCGGGCGAGGCATTCGTCGTCGACAACACCCGTGTCCTGCACGCCCGAAAGGGGTATTCGGGGTCGGGCAAGCGGTGGCTTCAGGGGTGCTATGCCGACAAGGACGGTTTGCGCTCGACCCGGGATGCATTGCGCCGCGCCCGGGTTTCGGAGGCCGCGCAATGAGCGATCCGGTAGTGCTGACGCGCGACACTATCGTCGCATTCCTGGGCTCGATTTTTGAGCGGCGCGGCGCCGAGGACTATCTGGGAGAGCCGGTCACCATGGGCCAGCACATGCTGCAAAGCGCGACCTTCGCAGAACAAAACGGCCAGCCCGAGGAGATCATCGTCGGCGCCTTGCTGCATGACATCGGCCATTTCACCAGCGAATTCGGCATGTTTTCGATGGATGACACCACCGACCGCTTTCACGAAGAGGCAGGCGCGCGGGTGTTGGAGCGGTTTTTCCCGTCCGTGATCACCGATTGTGTGCGCTATCACGTTGCCGCCAAGCGCTACCTGTGCGCCACGCGGCCCGGGTATTTCAGCCGCCTGTCTGACGCCTCGGTGCATTCGCTGAAGCTTCAGGGCGGGCCGATGACGCCGCAGGAAGTGGGCGCGTTCGAGCAAAATCCGAACCTCAAGCAGATCATCGCGGTGCGCTATCTGGATGAGGCGGGCAAGCGCGCCGACATGCAGACGCCGGATTTCTGGCATTTCGCGCCGATGGTGCAGCGCATGGTGGACCGGCACTGCGCTCAGCCACCGGGGTAGGGTGGGGTTTTACCCCACCACCCGTCACGTGCTGACGCCCTTGATCAGATCGGCCGCGCGTTCGGCGATCATGATCGTCGGCGCGTTGGTGTTGCCGCTTATCAGCCGGGGCATGACGCTGGCATCCACCACGCGCAACCCCGTCACCCCGTGCACATTCAGCAGCGGGTCAGTGACCGCCATGTCGTCGCGCCCCATGCGGCAGGTGCCCACCGGGTGATAGATGGTATCGGCGCGGCTGCGGATATCGGCCTCCAGCGCGGCGTCGCTGCCGTCATGCGGATACAATTGCCGCCCGCGCCAGGGCGCCAGTTCCGGCCCCTCCATCACCGCCTGCATGGCGCGCGCCCCGGCTATCAGCACCGGCAGATCGCGCGGATCCGACAAAAAGCCCGGATCGATGCGCGGGGGTTGGGCGGGATGGGCGGACTGAAGCCCGACCGATCCGCGCGAATTTGGGCGCAAGGCGCAGACATGGCAGCTGAACCCGTCCTTGAAATGCAGCTTGCGCAGATGGTCGTCGACGATCCCGACCACGAAATGCAGTTGCAGATCCGGGCGATCCACGTCCGGGTTGGAGCGGAAAAACGCCCCGCCCTCGGCCATGGGCGAGGCAAAATGCCCTTCACCCGTCTTGCGCCATTCCAGCCCGGCCCGGACCAGCCGCAGCAGCCCGGCGGGGCCCAGCCCCACCACATCCGGGCGTTTCGACGTGTAGCTCAGGATATAATCCAGATGGTCCTGCAAATTCTGCCCCACACCCGGCAGTTCGACCTGTGGCGCGATCCCCTGCGCGCGCAACTCATCCGCCGGGCCGATGCCCGACAGCATCAGGATTTGCGGCGAGCCAAACGCCCCGGCGGCCACGATCACCTCACGCCGCGCGGTCAGGGTCTGGCGGCGCCCGCCCTGGCGGATCGTCAGGCCGGTGGCGCGGCCGTCGCTGAGTTCGACGCGTTCGGCCAGGCGTTTGGTCATCACCGTCAGGTTGGGCCGGTTCATCGCCGGGTGCAGATACGCCGCCGCCGCCGAGCACCGCTCGCCCTTGTGGGGGCCGTCTTGGAACTGGGTGACCTGATAGAACCCGGCGCCGTCTTGCCGGTGGCCATTGAAATCGGGGTTGTTCGGGATTTGTTGTGCCTCGCAGGCGTCGATGAACGCGCGCGAGATCTCGAACGGTCGGCTTTGGTCCCTGACCTTCAAGGGGCCGTCGGCGTGGTGCAGGCCGGACGCCCCGCGCGCATTGCCTTCGGCGCGCAAGAAATAGGGCAGGCACGACGCCCAATCCCAGCCATCCGCCCCCAGATCGGCCCAGCCGTCATAATCCGCGGGCTGACCGCGCACGTAAAGCATGGCGTTGATCGCCGAGGATCCGCCCAGAGCCTTGCCGCGCGGATGATACCCGCGCCGCCCGTTCAGCCCGGCCTGGGGCACGGTGCGAAAGGCCCAGTTGTTGATCCTGGGCCGGCCCGACACCATCGACGCCACCATCGCCGGTGCGCGGATCAGAAAATCGCGCCCGGTGCCGCCCGCCTCGACCAGGCAGACGGAAACGCCCGGATCTTCGGACAATCGCGCGGCCAGAACGCAGCCAGCCGATCCGCCGCCAGCGATCACGTAGTCGAATTCCATGCCCGCCCCCTGTTGAACACGGGGTCAGAGTGGGACGCGGCGCGACCGTTGGCAAGGATTGCGTGACAGCGTCGGCGGCGCGTGGTCAAGCCCCGGCAAATCCCGCCGCCAGCCGCGTATCGCCGCAATGGATCCCGCGCCAGTTGGTGATCGGCCCGCCGAGCCGCCTCAGCGCGGCCGGATGCGCCGGGTCCAGCACCCCCGCACGGGCCAGCAAGCCGGTGATTGCCGCCTCGGACGCGCGGGTGCCGCCATCCAGGATTTTCAGCGCGATGCCGATCTTCTGTTCGGGCAGGATGGCGATATAAATTGCCTCGGCGCCGAACTTGACGGCGACATTTCCGCTCATCGCGCGCATCAGTTCGGTGCAGGCGCGGGTTTCATCGGCGACCATCTCGGGGTGGCGGCCCATGGCGTTGCGCAGCCTGACCATCGCCGTGCCGCGCGTGCTGGTCTCACTCGCGCCGGCGAAGGAGGCCATGGCGCGGGCAAGGCCACCGACCGAGGTCGCGAAAGTGGGGGCCGAGCAACCGTCAATGCCGTAGCCGGGGCTGACCTCTCCGGTGACCTCTTCGAACGCCTGGCGCACGGTCGTCTGCACGATGTGATCGGGCTCCACGTAATCCGGCCCGCCGCGCAGATGCTTGTTCAGCATCAGGAACCCGGCGTGTTTGCCCGAACAGGTGTTGTGCAGTTGGCACGCGCTGTCTCCGGTGCAGATCAGGCGGTTCCGCTCGGCGATGTCGGCGGGCTCCTGCACGCCGCAGCGCAGATCGGGTTCGCCCAGCCCCAGATCCGCCAGCCAGGCCGACACCGCGCCGACATGCAGCGCCGCGCCCTGGTGCGAGGCACAGGCCAGCGCCAGTTGCCGGTCGCTCAGCCCGGCGCCTGCGCCTGATTCCAGCAGCGGCAGGGCCTGGATCATCTTGCAACTGGAGCGCGGATAGATCACCGCGTCAGGGTTCCCCCAGGCGTCGATCACCTGGCCCGTGGCATCGCAGATCACCGCGTGGCCGCGATGTTGGCTCTCCAGCCGCCCGCCACGCCACAATTCCACCATCGGCACGGCGCCGATCGACACATCGCTCATCACTGGTTCCCTTCACAGATGCGCAATATTCCGCCAACAGGGGTTTCTATGCCCCTGAATTTCGCGGTAAGAGGCAAGGTATCGAGCAATGCCCCATTGCGCCAGATGAAACCCTTGTGCGACAAGGCTGGCTGCCGGGGAAACGGGAAACAGGTCGGAGGTTTTGAGGCAGATGGCAGCATCGTTCAATTTGGGCACCGCGGGTCTGGCCTTGGCGTTGGCCTTGGCAGGGCTGACGGGCCAGGGGGCCAAGGCCCAGGAATCGACCAACCGGGTCGCGGTCGAAACCGCCTGGAGCGTGTTTGTCGACGGCGATCCGCGCGAATGCTGGGCGGTTTCGATCCCCAGCGAGACCGTCAACTCTCGTGACGGGACCCCTGTTTCGGTGCGCCGGGGCGATATTCTGATGTTCGTCACCTATCGACAGGGCCAGGGCGATGCGGCGGAAATCTCGTTCACCGGCGGGTATCCGTTCCGCCCCGACTCCACTGTCGAGGTGACGGTGGGGAGCAACACGTTCCAGATGTTCGTCGATGGCGAATGGGCCTGGGCCGCGTCACCCGCCGAGGACGCGCGCATCCTTGATGCGCTGCGCCGGGGGCAAAGCGCCGTTCTGGTGGCGTTTTCGTCGCGCGGGACGCGGACGCAGGACACGTTCAACCTGTTCGGTGTCACCGCCGCCAGCCAGGAAGCGCAGCGCCGCTGCAACTGATCCTTCGCGCCTATTGATGTGCGCCGCCGGACTGTTCAGCCCGGCGGCTTTTTCCTGTATGTTGCGTCAAGCAACGGAGACGCGCATGACCGCCCCCATCACCCAAGACGTTCTGACGATCCCGCGCAAGGCGCCTGACGGGGCGAAGCCGAACCTGATCGGCATGACCCGCGACCAGTTGCGCGCCGCGCTGATCGATATCGGCACGCCGGAAAAGCAGTCGAAGATGCGCACCGGGCAGATCTGGCAGTGGATCTACTACTGGGGTGTGCGCGAGTTCGAGGCGATGACCAATCTGGGCAAGGCCTACCGCGAGACGCTGGCGGCGCATTTCAGCCTTTCGGTGCCCGACGTGGTCACGCGCCAGGTCTCGGCTGACGGCACGCGCAAATACCTGCTGCGGATCGACGGCGGCCACGAGGTGGAAACCGTCTACATCCCCGAGGAAGGGCGCGGCACGCTGTGCATTTCCAGCCAGGTGGGCTGCACGCTGACCTGTTCGTTCTGCCATACGGGCACGCAAAAGCTGGTGCGCAACCTGACGGCGGCGGAAATCGTTGGCCAGGTTCTGGTGGCGCGCGATGATCTGGAGGAATGGAACATCCCCGGTGAACCCCGGCGCGAGGACCGCGCGGTATCCAATGTCGTGCTGATGGGCATGGGCGAGCCGCTTTACAATTTCGACAACGTGCGCGACGCGATGAAAATCGTCATGGATGGCGAGGGGATTTCGCTGTCGCGCCGCCGCATTACCCTATCGACCAGCGGTGTCGTGCCGGAAATCGCCCGCACCGCCGAGGAAATCGGCTGCCTGCTGGCGATCAGCTTTCATGCGACCACCGACGCGGTGCGCGACACGCTGGTGCCGATCAACAAGAAATGGAACCTCGACGCCCTGCTGGGCGCGCTGCGCGACTATCCGCGCCTGTCCAATTCCGAGCGGATCACGTTTGAATACGTGATGCTGAAGGATGTGAATGACAGCGACGAGGATGCGCGGCGGCTGGTCAAGCTGATCCGGGGCATTCCGGCCAAGATCAACCTGATCCCGTTCAACGAATGGCCCGGCGCACCCTATCAGCGGTCCGACTGGGAGCGCATCGAGGCGTTTGCCGACATCGTGTTCAAGGCCGGTTACGCCAGCCCGATCCGCACCCCGCGCGGCGAGGATATCATGGCCGCCTGCGGGCAACTGAAATCGGCCACCGAGCGCGGGCGCAAGACCCGCGCGCAGATCGCAGCGGAAGCGGCGGGCGCAGGCGGTGGCGCGGAGGATGGGCCGCCACCGGCGGATCAGGCATGATGTCGTCGCTGCTCTTCCTGGTCGTGATCGGCGGGGCTGCGGGCTTGCTGGCGACACGTCTGATGAAGGTCAACACCGACCTGCCGACGACGATGGGCATCGGCGTCCTTGGGGCGCTGTTCGGCGCTTTCGTGCTGCGGCTGATCGTGACCGTCGGTGGCTGGGCCATCACCTTCGTGCTGGCGGCCGCGGGGTCGATGGCGCTGATCTGGCTCTGGCAGCGGTTTCGCCGTTAGGCGGCCCGGCCGGGGCAAGGCCGGCGGCAAGGTTTTTCGAAAAACCTTGCGTCGCCCGGCCCCGAATGCCGTGTCACACCCAGACCTGTGGGGCCCGTCAGAACGGGCGATCACCCCGGGGGTGATGCGCGCCGCGTCAAGGCGCTTCGAAGCGCCTTTTACCGCTCGTTCGGGCGCACGCGGGCTGCCGATTTGTCGGCAAAGGCCGCCAACCGGCCCCGGCTGGCGGGCTGGGTGTTGACGATCCCGGCCACGACCGATTCCGCATAGGCCGCGTCCATCGCCGACATGTTCTGCATGTGGCTGATCGCCGAGCAGATCGCGAAATTCGACAGCGGCGGGTTGCTGGCCGCGGCTCGGGCCAGGTCATAGGCCTTGGCCTCGGAATCCTCGACCAGATATTGCGCCAGTCCCAGCGATATCGCTTCGTCGCCCTGATACACGCGGCCGGTCAGCATCATGTCGATCATCCGCGCCTTTCCGACCAGATCGGCCACGCGGATCGTCGCGCCGCCGCCTGTGAACAGCCCGCGCTGACCCTCGGGCAGGGCGAAATAAGTGCTGGCATCGGCCACCCGGATATGCGCGCTGGAGGCCAGTTCAAGCCCGCCGCCGACCACCGCGCCCTTCAACGCAGCGATGACGGGAACGCCGCCATACTCCATCTTGTTGAACGCCTCGTGCCAGCGCAGGCAGACATGCATGAAGTCTTCCGGCCTGCGGTCCTCGGAATGGTGCTCGACCAGATCCAGCCCGGCGCAGAAATGCGTGCCCTCGGCGCGCAGCACAACGGCCCTGACCCCGGCGCGCGGCACCACGGTGAAGATATCGATCAGCTCGTCGATGGTGGCCGCGTTCAGTGCGTTGCGTTTGGCCGCCCGGTCCAGCGTCAGCGTGGCAATGCCGTCGCCGTCCACCGACAGTTTGGTATGCTCCAGGTCCAGATCGTCGAGATGTTTCATGAGCGCCTCCGAAAGAATTTGCGCGACCCTAAGAGAGGACGACAAGTCTTGTCTACGCCGGACGCCACGTCGCGGGGGCGGACAGGGCGACGCAACGGCAGGTTCCGGTGTGCCCGCGCCGTCAGGCAAGCCCCGGCGCACAGGCTTCGCGATCGACTGAACCAAAATCCGGGCATTCGCCAGGCAAACCCTATACATCCGGGCGCCGGGGTGGTTTTCCTTGGCCCGCAACCTGATATGAGGGACGCAATGTCGAAGTCCGGAGCCCCCATGCCCGATCATTTCCGCCTGACCCTGGCCCAGTTGAATCCCGTTGTCGGCGCCCTGGCCGCCAACGCAGCCGCCGCGCGCGCCATCTGGCAGACAGCGAAACAGGCGGGTGCCGACATGGTCGCGTTTCCTGAAATGTATATCACCGGCTACCAGACGCAGGATCTGGTGATGAAACCGGCCTTCGCGCATGACGCGATGGCGGCGCTGCATAAACTGGCGCAAGAATGCGCGGACGGCCCCGCCATCGGCATTGGCGGGCCGCATCTGCAGGGCGCCGTGCTGAGCAACGCCTATTATGTGCTGGAACGGGGGCGCGTGTCGGCTGTCGTCAAGAAACACCATCTGCCCAATTCGCTGGTGTTCGACGAAAAGCGCCTGTTTACGGCTGCCGATATTTCCGGCCCCTTCCGCGTTGGCCCCATGGTGATCGGCGCGCCGATCTGCGAGGACGCCTGGCACGAGGATGTCGCCGAGGCGCAGGAGGAATCGGGCGCGCAGATCCTGTTGGTGCCCAATGGCTCGCCCCATTCGCGCGGGCGCCACGACACGCGCATCAACCAGATGGTTGCGCGGGTTGTGGAAAGCGGATTGCCGTTGGTTTATCTGAACCTGGTCGGCGGGCAGGACGATCAGGTGTTCGACGGTGCCAGCTTCGTGCTGAACCCGGGCGGGGCGATGACCCATCTGTTGCCCGGGTTCGAAGAGGCTGTGATCCATGTCGATTTCACCGAAACCGATGACGGGTGGCGGGCGAACTCGGGCATCCTGGCGCCGATGCCCGATGATTTGGAGCGCGATTATCAGGCGATGGTCCTGGGCACGCGCGATTACCTGCACAAGAGCGGTTTTCAGCGGGTATTGCTGGGCCTGTCGGGCGGGGTCGATTCGGCGTTGGTGGCGACAATCGCCGCCGATGCGCTGGGGCCGGAGAACGTGCATTGCGTGATGCTGCCCTCGGAATTCACGTCGGCGCATTCGCTCGAGGATGCGGCTGCGGTCGCGGCCTCTCTTGGCGCCCGGCTGGACGAGGTGTCCATCGCCGGCCCGCGCACGGCGGTAACCGAGGCGCTGGCGCCATTGTTCACCGGCCTGGCCGAGGATGTGACCGAGGAAAACATCCAGTCCCGCCTGCGCGGGCTCTTGCTGATGGCGCTGTCGAACAAGCTGGGGGCGATGCTGCTGACCACTGGCAACAAGTCCGAGGTGGCGGTGGGCTACGCCACGATCTACGGCGACATGAACGGCGGCTTCAACCCGATCAAGGATCTCTACAAGACCCGCGTGTTTGCAACCTGCCGCTGGCGCAACGCCAACCATCGCGCGTGGATGAAAGGGCCGGAGGGCGCTGTCATCCCACCGCGTGTCATCGATAAGCCCCCGTCCGCCGAGCTGCGCGAGGACCAGACCGATCAGGACAGCTTGCCGCCCTATGACGCGTTGGACGCCATCCTTGAGGGGCTGGTGGACCGCGACCTGTCGGTCGAGGATCTGGTTGCCGAAGGGCATGACCGCGCGACGGTCAAGCGCATCGAGCACCTGGTCTATATCTCGGAATGGAAGCGGTTTCAGTCGGCGCCTGGTGTCCGGCTGACCACGCGGGCCTTCTGGCTGGACCGGCGCTATCCGATGGTCAACCAATGGCGCGATCCGTCCTGAAAACGCCTGGACGCTGAAATTTTGGCGGCTTGATGCCAGTTCCCTCCTCAGCGGCGCGGGCGACATGACGCCCGGGCTTTTCTTGGAGCCCGTCTGGCGCTATGCTTTGCGCAAAAATAGGCGCCCGGCAAACCGGGCGTGGGCAATAGCCGCGCCGGTGCGTCTGACAGACAGCCCGGTTTTTGGCATGAGGGCAGTATGGTTCGAGCACGCAGCATCGCATTTTCGCGGATTACGCTGATCCTTGTCGGCGCTTTGGCACTGGCAGGGTGTCAGGTGACACAGGGCACCCCATCGGCGGCCGGGGTCGGCGCATCGCTTGTCGCTGGGCCCGGGCAGCGGGTGATCGAGCGCGATGTCGAGGCACCCGACGTGTTCCAGGTTGAAGAAGCCGGTCTGTGGGATGGCCGCCCGTCGCTGGGTGGAGTCTGGGTGGCGCATCCGGATGTCGATGACCCCGAGCGCGCCATGATCCGCAACCCGGCGACCGGGCAGGAAGTCATCGGCGCCCTGTTTCGGCGCGAACGCGAAAATCCGGGCCCGCGGTTCCAGATCTCGTCCGAGGCGGCGAATGCGCTGGGCATCCTGCCCGGAGCACCTACGGATATCGCCGTGACGGCGCTGCGGCTGCAGCGGGTGGAACTGGAAGTCGAACCCGCGCCGCGCCCGGTAACCGCCGCCGAGGAGACACTGGCCATCGCACCGGTCGAACATGCGCCAGCCGAGGGCGCTGCTGGCGACCAGACGACCAGGCCCGCAGCCGCGCCGGACGGGCAGGTGGAGATCGTCGAGGAAGATCGCCCGCGTGGCGGATTGTTCGGCCTGTTCCGCCGCCGTCAGCCGGACGCCGCAGAGGCCATCGCGCAATCCACGCTAGCGCCCGTCGAAGGGGCGGCCGAAGTCGCGACCGATGTGGCTGCGGAAACGGTCACCGAAACGGCTGCCGCCGCCGCGCCCGCAGGTGCAGCGGGCGCCGAGGCGCCGCGCCGCCGGGGCGGGTTGTTCGGCCTGTTTCGCCGCGATGAGCCCGCGCCCGAAGCCGATCCCGATACGACGATGATCGCGTTGCCGGGGGGCGTTGCCGCACCCGGGACTGCCCCGGCGCCGCGACCCGCCGCCGCGCCCGCCCAACCGCAAGGGCCCGGTATCGACCGGCCCTTCGTTCAGATCGGGATTTTCAGCATCGAGCAGAACGCGATCAATTCCCGCGCACAGATGCAACGCGCGGGTCTGAGCGCCGAAATTCGTCGGGGGCGCGTGGGCGAAAACCTGTTCTGGCGGGTTGTCGTCGGTCCGGCCGGATCGACAGCCGAGCGGGCCGACGTCCTGCGCCGCGTCCGGGCGATGGGTTTTGCCGACGCTTACGCAGTTGTGCGCTGAGCAGGGTTTGAATCCGTCGCCCACTTGACGGTAGAGTATGCCCTGTCCGGTGCCGCGCGCCCGTCCCTTGACTGAACAGGAGTTCCCTATGCCGCTTGCCGTCTTGCGCGTGTTGATTACCAGC
>CAJQNQ010000311.1 GCA_905479725.1 uncultured Paracoccaceae bacterium
CGCACGCCGTGGCGTTCATCGACAAAATCCAGATGCGCGTCGATCTGCACGATATGGACCGGGGCCTGGTCGTCGAAGGCGTTGATGCAGGGGATGTTGACTGAATGGTCACCGCCCATCACCACCGGGATCGCCCCGGCCGCCAGGATCTTGCGCACGCCGTGTTCGATGTTGGCGTGGCTTTGCCGCGTGTCGGTGTGCACGATGTCTGCATCGCCGATATCGATAATGCGCGCGCCCTCCAGATAGGTGATGTCGTCCTCGTGGTCATAGGCCCCGGCATGGCCGAAGGAAAAGAGCGTCGAAGCCTCGCGGATGGCGCGCGGCCCCATCCGCGCGCCTGAGCGCCATTGGGTGCCGAAATCGAAGGGCGCGCCCATGACCGCGACATCGGCGTCAATGCTGTCCCAATCCTGCACATAGGGATATTTGCCGAATGTGCAGATGCCGACGAAGGGCAGATTCAAGCGGCCGGACTCGTAGCTGTTCTTGGACATGAGGGAGCCTCGTTGGTTGGGGGCGTCGCCCCCTCTTGGCCCTGCGGGCCAATTCACCCCCAGAGTATTTTTTTTGAAAGATGAAATGGAAGAAGGCTTATCGATAGGTTTCGTCGTCGCTGGGGAAGGCGCGGGACTTTACTTCCTGGGCATAGGCCGCGACGGCGCGGTCCATCATGCCGCCGAACTCGCCGTAGACTTTCACGAATTTCGGGGGGCTGGGGTTCAGGCCAAGCATGTCCTCGAGCACCAGGATCTGGCCGTCACAATGCGCCGAGGCGCCGATGCCGATGGTCGGGATGTCGATGGCCTTCGTGATTTCCACGGCCAGTGGTTCGACCACGCCTTCGACGACCACGGCAAAGGCGCCGGCACCCGCTACGGCGCGCGCGTCGTTGATGTGGTGTTCCCAGGTGGCCGTGTCGCGGCCCTGGGTCTTGAACCCGCCCAGCACATTGGTGGATTGCGGGGTCAGGCCGATATGCGCCATGACCGGGATGCCGCGATCGACCAGAAAGCGGATCGTTTCGGCCATGCGCGCACCGCCTTCCAGCTTCACGGCCTGGCATTGGGTGGCCGTCATCACCTTGGCGGCGTTGCGAAACGCCATGTTGGGCGATTCCTCGTAAGTGCCAAACGGCATGTCAACGACGATCAGCGCGCGCTGCGTGCCGCGCACCACGGCCTTGCCATGGGTTATCATCATGTCCAGCGTTACGCCGACCGTGCTTTCCATCCCGTGCATGACCATGCCCAGGCTGTCGCCGACCAGGATGAAATCGGCGTATTTGTCGACGATGGCGGCGGTATGCGCGTGATAGGAGGTCAGTGAAACGATGGGTTCGCCGTTCTTGCGCGCGCGGATTTGCGGGGCGGTGATGCGGCGAATGGGCGCCTGATCAGACATGGTTTGGGGTCCTTTCGTCAGGGGGTAACGACGCGTTGGTCGATCAGCAGGACGGAGCCGAATCTGACGGCCAGCAGGATCACGGCGGGGCCGGTCAGCGGGCCGGAGAGGCTGCGAAGGGTGCGCGCGTCGCGGATATCCACCGATTGCACGTCGGCGCGGGGTTCGGCCCCGATATGGGCGGCAACCCAGGCCCGCAGGCGAGACGCGGTAATGCCGGTTTTCGCCATGTCCTGGGCCTGGAACAGGGCGCGCGACAGGATGGTGGCGGCGGCGCGGTCATCGGGCGTCAGGCGCACATTACGAGAGGACATCGCCAGCCCGTCGGAGTCGCGCACGGTGGGCACGCCGATGATGCGCACGGGGATATCCAGATCGCGGACCATTTGCCGGATCACGCAGAGCTGCTGGTAATCCTTTTCGCCAAAGCAGGCGGCGTCCGGCTGGACGATGTTGAACAGTTTGGTCACCACGGTGGCGACACCGCGGAAGTGCCCCGGGCGCAGCTTGCCGATCAGGATCTTCGCCAGATCGGTGGTTTCGACGATGGTTTGCGCGTCGGAGGCGTAGACTTCAGTGACTTGGGGCATGAAAACGGCGCTGACGCCGGCGTCATTCAGCATCGCCAGATCGCGCTCCAGGTCTCGCGGATAGGTGCTCAGATCCTCACTGGCACCGAACTGGGTGGGGTTCACGAAGATCGAGGCGACGATGCGGTCGCCTTGCGTGCGCGCGCGTTCGACCAGCGCCATGTGGCCGGCATGCAGGTATCCCATGGTGGGCACCAGCACGATGCTGCCCCCGGCCTGGCGCCAGCCGCGAACCGTGTCACGCATGGCCGCCTTGGTGGTGATAACCTGCATTCATGCCCCCCGGAAACGCATGGCATCCACTGGTGATACCGCCTTGCCGAAGGGGCGGCAAGCAATCAGGGGCATACGCAAAGGCGCGGATCAGGGCCATCGGTAGGCCGGCGGCAAGGCACCTTGTCCGGATGCTGCCGGATGCGGCGCCTGTGCGAGGCCGTGTGCCCAGCCGTGTATCGGGCCGATCGGCGCCACGGGTCGTTTTCGCGCGCACTAGTGTCGGGTGCATTTCACCGTCCGCGCAGATTTGCTGCAATGACGGGGCAAACCCGATCCAGCGGAGAGTCGCGCCATGAAAACCCATGTGAAAGCCCTTGTTGTCGGCGGCGGTGCCGTGGGCACGGGCATTGCCTATCATCTGGCGAAGGCTGGTTGGGACACCATGCTGGTTGAGCGCGATGAGTTGACCTCGGGCTCGACCTGGCACGCGGCCGGCTTGCTGCCGTTGTTCAACATGTCCTATGCCACGACGCATATTCACAAGTATTCGGTGGATTTCTACAAATCGCTGGAGGCCGAGACGGGCCTGAACGCCGGATTCGCCGTGGTCGGCAACCTGCGCATGGCGCAGACGGATGCGCGCATGGATGAATACATGCTCTATTCGTCTGTCGCGGAAACTGCCGGGGTGTATCATGAATTCCTGACGCCCGCGCAGATCAAAGAGCGCTGGCCGCTGATCCGCACCGATGATCTGAAGGGTGCGCTGTATCATCCGCAGGACGGCTACATCAACCCCGCCGATGTGACGCAGGCCATGGCCAAGGGCGCGCGCCAGCACGGCGCTGTGATCGAGCGCAAGATCCAGGTGAACGGCTATCGCTGGACCGGCTCGGAATGGATCGTCTCGTGCGAGCGGATGATGGAGCAGGGCGGCAATCTGGTGCCGTCGGGCGAGGTGTTCGATATCACGGCAGAGCATGTCGTGACCGCCACCGGCAACCATGCGCAGCGCACCGCGAAACTGCTGGGCATCAAGATCCCGGCGATCCCGGTCGAACATACGTTCATCGTGATGGACAAGGACCCGGCGCTGGTCGAATGGCGCAAGACGAACCCCGAACACCCGGTGATCCGCGATGCCGATGCGCAATCCTATGTGCGTGAGGAACGCGGCGGCTGGATCCTGGGCACTTATGAGCGCGGCGCGCCCGCACGGTTCGAATATGCCGTGCCCGACAGTTTCCGCGCCGATCTGTTCCAGCTCGATCTGGAGCGGATCGAGGAGCAATACGCGGCGATGATCCACCGCATGCCCTCGTGCGAGGAAAGCGGGTTGAAGGACGATTTCAACGGTCCGATCTGCTACACGCCGGATGGCAACCCGCTGGTCGGCCCGGCGCCGGGCCTGCGCAACATGTGGCTGGCCGAGGGCTTCAGCTTTGGCATCACCGCCGCCGGTGGCACGGGCTACTACCTGGCGCAGCTGATGACCCAGGGCGAGGCCGAGATCGACATGGCGTCGCTGGATCCCAAGCGCTACGGCGACTGGATGACCACCGAATACGCGGCGCGCAAGAATGAGGAATGCTACGAGCACGTCTATATCCTGCACCACCCGGATGAGGAACGCGAAGCCTGCCGCCCCTTGCGCACCGGCCCGGCCTATGACCGCCAGAAAGCCCGTGGTGCGCAGTTCGGGCAGGTGAACGGATGGGAACGCCCGAATTACTTTGGCCCGCTGGATGCCACCGACAGTTTTGACCATGACAGCCGCAGCTTCCGCCGGGGCGACTGGTGGCAACACGCCGAGGCCGAAGCCCGCGCGATCCGAGAAGGCGTCGGCATGATCGACGCCAGCGCCTTCACCAAGCATCTGGTGCGCGGGCCGGGCGCGACCGCATTCCTGGATCACTTCACCTGCAACAAGCTGCCCAAGGTCGGGCGCATCAACCTGACCTATGCACTGACCGGCGCGGGCACGACCCGCACCGAATACACCATCGTCCGTCTGGCCGAGGATGAGTATTACCTGGTGTCCGCCGGGGCCTGGACGGCCTATGACAGCGATTTCCTGCGCAAGTCGGCTGAAGATTTCAGGACCGCGCACAGCACCTGGATCGACATCCATGATGTCACCACGCAATGGGGCGTGTTTGCCGTGGCCGGGCCGAAATCGCGCGACCTGCTGGGCAAGCTGATAAGGGACGCCGATCCGGCGACGGCGCTGTCGAACAAGCGGTTCCCCTGGCTGTCGATGCGCAACATCGAATTGGGCATGTGCCCGGTGCGCGCCGTGCGCGTGGCCTATACCGGAGAGTTGGGCTGGGAACTGCACCACCCGATCGAAATGCAGAATTACCTGTTCGACCAGTTGATGATGGCGGGCGAAGATCTTGGCCTGAAACTGGTCGGCGCGCGCGCAGAACTGGCTGCGGCAGGAAAAATCCTATCGCGCCTTCGGCAATGAGTTGGGCCGCGATGCCACACCGCTGGAAGCCGATCTGCCGCGCTTCATAGACCAGTCCAAGGACTTCCACGGCAAGGAAGCGATGAACGCCACCGGGATCCGCGCGAAATGCGTGACGGTGCTGATCGACGGACCCTCGGACGCCGATCCCTGGGGGCGCGAAGTGCTGCTGGTGGATGGCCAGAAGGTCGGCCGCCTGACTTCGGGCGGCTGGTCGGTCGCGTTTGGCAAGCAGATCGGCATGGGCTATGTCCGCCCCGATCTGGCCGAGGCCGGCACGAAGCTGAAGGTGCGCATGTTGCGCCAGGAATGGGATGCCGTGGTGGTCGAGGACAGCCCCTATGATCCCACCAACGCGCGTATCCGCATCGACGGGTAACCGCGCCAGATGCCGGCAACGAAAGGGCGCCATTGCGCGGCCCCTTAACCGCTGGGGAAAGGGCGACCGTGAAGCAAACAAAGCTATCGTCAGAGGCTGACGCGAAATCCCCGGCGGGCGCGGATATCCGCTTCATCATGGATGGCCCCACCGGCAACATGATCCATTCCACCGTGCCCCCCGGGCAGATCAACCGCGCCACTATTCATGCCACGGTCGGCGAATTCTGGCACGTCTTGCAGGGCGAGGGCGAAATCTGGCGGCGCGACGCCGACGAGGAACGCATCACGCGTCTTGCGCCCGGCGTTTCGATCGACATTCCGGTTGGGACGGCGTTTCAATATCGCAATACCGGCGATCAGGACCTGACGTTTCTCTGCGTTTCGATGCCGCCCTGGCCCGGCGACCATGAGGCTTCCCACATCGAGGGCGCCTGGGAACCCACGGTGTAGGCCCCCTCAGGCCCCGCCCGACAGATCCAGCTTCAGCCGCAGGAAACCGCCACGCGTCAGGCCGCGCGGCTCGGGGTGGAAGCGAACGATCTGATCCAGATGCTGCTGCGCCGCCGGGCCGGTTTCGAACACCACGCTGGTATCTGGCATGGGCACGAAGCGCAGGCTGCCGTGCGCGTCGTTCAGCAAGCTGTCGGCGCGCGCGACGTGCTCGCGGACGATATCGCGCGCCACGGCCTCGTCCGCCAGAACCAGGTTCGAGGCGCGCGCCCCGGAAAAATTTCCGGCCCCGCCGGCGCGGTAGCTGTTGGTGCACAGGATGAAGCGCGCGTCCGGCTCCAGTGCGGCACCGTTCAACGTCACCGACACCACACGGTGCGCCTTGGCGTCGATGAGCACGCCATTGGCATCGAATCGGGCGGGCTGTGACAGGTCGATCACCACATCCAGCGGGTCGATCACCTCGAAATTGTAGCCCGGAAAGTCAGGATCCCGCAGCACGGTTCCTGTGCTGCCCGGGCGCACGCGGTTGAAGGCAGAGGCCGATCGCTCCAACCAGTCGAGGACCTGGTCGCCGGTCAGGCACAGCGCCGCGATGGCGTTGGGAAAGGCGTAAAGATCCGCGATATGGCGCAGGGCCAGGGGGCCTGCCGGGATATCGGTATACCCGGCGGGGCCGCTGCGGCCGCCGGATTTGAAGGGCGCGACGGCGGACAGGACGGGCAGGTCGCGCAGGTCCGGATCGGTGAGACGAGCGGCGACATACTCGCGCTGGGCATCCGCCACCACGCGCAGCGAATCCATCTCCCCCAGATGCGCGAAATAGCTGTGCAGCGGCTTGTGCGATGTGCCCACCGGGCGGCGAATGGCGGCCAGCGTATCGGAATGGGCGCTGGCCACGACACTCGCCAGTTTCTCGGCTGTCGTGTCCGGCCGGGGCCGGGGCGCGGCCTTTGGCGAGGACGACAGGGACCGCACCTCGGACCGGGTGCCCAACACGTCCCACCGGCCGGCATCGCGGGTCAGCAGCAGGTCGATCACGCCGATATGCGCGCCCCAGCAGCCGCCCATCACGGCGGGCTTTCCGGCGATCGTGCCGGCGGTGATATCGACATCCGGCAGGCTGCCAAACACCGGAGACGGAAAGATCAGGTGGCTGTGCCCGGTCAGCAGGGCATCGATGCCCGGCACCCGCGCCAGAGGAACGGCGGCGTTTTCCATGCCATGGGTGTGGCGCGCGCTGCCAATCCCGGTATGGGCCAGTGCGACGATCAGATCCGCGCCCGCCTCGCGCATTTCCGGAACATAGGCGCGCGCGGTCTCGACGATGTCGCGCGCGTGCAGGCGTCCGTCCAGCGCGTGATTGTCCCAATCCACCACCTGCGGCGGCGCAAAGCCGATCACGCCGATGCGGATCGGATGCTTGCCGCCCAGGTCGTCGCTGACCATGCGGTCGATCAGGGTGTAGGGTTTCACCAGCGTCGTGTCGCGGCGTGGATCGGCGCCGCGCTTCACCGCCAGGTTGGCCGAAACCACTGGGAACGCGGCGGCGCCCAGCGCCTTCATCAGGAACTCCAGCCCGTAATTGAATTCGTGATTGCCCAATGTGATCGCATCGAAATCGAGCGCGTTCATCGCGGCAATGACGGGATGCACATCACCGTCCCGCAATCCGCGTTCATGCGCGACGAAATCGCCCATCGGGGTGCCTTGCAGGAAATCGCCATTGTCAAAAAGCAGGGCGTTGGGCGCCTCGGCGCGGGCCTGTTCGATCAGGTTCGCGGCGCTGACCAGTCCGATCCCGTCCCATGGCCGGTCGGCGTAGTAATCATAGGGCAGAAGATGCAGGTGCAGATCCGTCGTTTCCAGCACCCGAAGGTGCACGGCGCGTTGCCCTACGGACAAGCCGCCAAAGGAACCGGGATTAAACAACGCTTTGCCTCGAACGTTCACGGTTACTGCCCCACTGCCGCCGGACGCTGAAAGCCGAACATCAGACGCGCAGTATACGTCTTTGGTAATGCGAGTCATAGATGGCACAAATTGGACGAAACGCTGTCTCGCAAAAGGCAATTAAGCACATCTTATGGTTGCAACACAACAGACCGGCAGAGTTTTCCGCGGCAAGCCGGGTTTTTTCCGCGCCTGATTGGTGCGATAAACCGGCGTTGGAAAAAGGGGACCCGCCGTGCAGCGTGATATCGTGTTTTCGGCTGAATGGGACGACAGGGCCGCAGAACTGCGCGGCGATGCAAAGGCTTTGCGCACCCTCAGGGCGGATGCCGCGACGCGTGTCCTGCCGGTCTGGCGCGGGCGCCCGCTGGTGGCGGGAACGGGGCAGGGTGCGCTGGGCTGGGTGCCGCCCGGCCACGCGGTGCTGGCGCAGGCCAAGGATGACTGGATCCTGCTGGGGCGTCATGACGGCGCGGTCCGGTTTGCCGCCGACATGTCCGGCTGGCGGCCTGAAAATCTGGATCAAACGGCAATGGCGGCGTTCTATGATCCAACCGAATATCACCACCCTGACGCGCCGGACGACCACCTGTTCGCCGAACTGCGGGCGGTGATGACCCGGCTGTGCCCGGCGGATGCGGCCATGGCTTCAACGGCGCGCGGGGTCTTGAACTGGCACCGCTCGCACCGGTTCTGTTCCAGATGCGGGCAGCCCAGTCAGATCAGCATGGCCGGGTGGCAACGGGTTTGCCCCAGTTGCAGTGCCTCTCATTTTCCGCGCACCGATCCTGTGGTCATCATGCTGGTTCTGCGGGGCAACAAGCTGTTGCTGGGCCGCTCGCCCGGGTGGCCCGAGGGGATGTATTCGGCGCTGGCCGGGTTTGTGGAGCCGGGCGAATCGCTGGAGGCCGCCGTGCGCCGAGAGGTGTATGAGGAGACGCGTATCACCGTAAGCTGCGTGCGCTATGTCGCCGGTCAGCCCTGGGCCTGGCCCAATTCGCTGATGCTGGGATTCGTCGCGCAGGCCGAGAACGATGACATCACCATAGACCCGGCGGAACTGGACGATGCGCTCTGGCTCACGCGTGAGGAGATGGTCGATGTCATGGCGGGCCTTCATCCGACCATTCGCCGTCCCCGATCCGGGGCGATCGCCGCCGAGCTCGTCGCGCGCTGGCTGGCCGGCACCTTGTTTTAGGAATTCCGTTTCATTCGGCCCATATTTCAGGAGGCACCCTTGCGCATCGAAACCAGCCGGGATTTTCAGAAGACCCGCGCGCGTGTTCTGGCCAATTTTCGCAACCCAGCCCGGGTAGAGACCGTGATGCGCGATGTCGGCGCGCAGGTGACGCGCATTGCCGAGCCGCCCGCTCCGGTATGGGAATGCTCGAAGATCTGGAAGGACGAGCCGCGCGCCTTCACGCTGCACATGACGGAGACCGTGCGCGACGAAACCGTCACCTATCTTCTCTCATCGCAACTAGCCGATGTCTCGGTGACGCTGGATTTCTATGACCTGCCCGAAGGCCATTGCCGGGTGATCGGCGCGGCGACGATCACCACCAGAACCATGGTGGCAAAGCTGGCGCTGCAATCGCTGCGGCTGGTTCGGGGCCGGGCCGAGGACCGTGTCGGGCGGTTCATCCGCGCCATCGGGCGGGGTTAAGCCGCCGTGATTGTCGCCTGAACGGCGCGCTGCCAGGCACCATAGCGCGCGTCGCGGTCCGCAGCGGTCATCGCCGGGTCAAAGCGGCGTTCCAGCGCCCAGCTTTTGGCGAACTCCGCCTGTCCGGGCATGATCCCGGCGGCATTCCCTGCCAGCCAGGCCGCCCCCATTGCCGTGGTCTCCAGCACCGTGGGCCGATCCACCGGGGCGCCCAGAATATCGGCCAGGAACTGCATGGCGAAGGCGCTTGCGCTCATCCCGCCATCGACGCGCAGCACGCCCTTGTTCGCCTGCGCGCCGCTGCTGTCCCAATCGGCGCGCATCGCATCGGCCAGATCGCGGGTCTGGAACCCAACGCTTTCCAGCGCGGCGCGGGCAATTTCGGCAGGGCCGGAATTGCGCGTCAGGCCAAACACCGCGCCCCGGCACTCGGGCCGCCAGTAGGGCGCGCCCAGCCCGGTGAATGCCGGCACGATAATCACCTGCTGCGAGGGGTCGGCGGCCTCGGCCAACCCCTGCGTTTGCGGCGCGCTGTCCACGATCCCCAACCCGTCGCGCAGCCATTGCACCACCGCCCCGGCGATGAAGATCGAGCCTTCCAGCGCGTAGGTCACCCGCCCGTCGATCCGGTAGGCGATGGTGGTCAGCAGCCGGTTTTGCGACGGCACCAGGGTTTTGCCCGTATTCATCAGCGCAAAGCACCCGGTGCCATAGGTGGATTTCATCATCCCCGGCTCAAAACAGGCCTGACCGATGGTCGCCGCCTGTTGGTCGCCCGCGACACCCAAAATGGGCAGCGGCGTGCCAAACAGCGTGGTTTCACCGAAGCTGGCGTTGCAGTCGCGCACGTCTGGCAGCAGCGCCATGGGCACGCCGAACAGCGCGCACAGATCGGCGTCCCATGCGCCGGTGGCGATGTTGTAAAGCATCGTGCGCGCGGCGTTGGTGGCGTCGGTGGCGTGTATGCGCCCGTCAGTCAGACGCCAGATCAGGAAGCAGTCCACGGTGCCCAGCGCCAGTTCGCCCCGTTCGGCGCGCGCGCGGGCTCCCGGGACGGCGTCCAGTATCCAGCCGACCTTGGTGGCGCTGAAATAAGGGTCCAGCAGCAGGCCGGTGCGCGCTGTCACTTCGGCCTCATGCCCCGCCGCTTTCAGGTCGGCGCAGAAACCGGCGGTGCGCCGGTCCTGCCAGACAATCGCGTTATGGATCGGCTGGCCGGTGGCGCGGTCCCAGATGATCAGCGTTTCGCGCTGGTTGGTGATGCCGATGGCGGTGGCCGGCCCGCCCTGCTCCAGCGCCGCGCGGCAGGTTTCAAGCGTGGTGCGCCAAAGGTCCTCGGGATCATGTTCCACCCAGCCCGATTGCGGGAAATGCTGGGGAAACTCCTGCTGCGCGACGGTCTTGATGCTCAGATCGGCGTTGAAGATCATCGCGCGAGTGGATGTGGTTCCCTGATCGATGGCAAGTATGGTCATGGCGGCCTTCCTGTTGTCTGCGCGATGGTGGCGACCACGCGCGGGGGCGTCAAGCCATGGCCCGCGTCCGGGGCGCCCGAGGGGTGACAAGCGCCCGGCCATCTGGTTTGGTCGGCGCAACAAGGGGGGCGCAGATGACCGACAGTTTCCAACCCGTATCGGGCTTTGTCCTGCCGCGCTTTGCCGGCATTCCCACCTTCATGCGTCTACCCCATGTGCCGCTGGAGGATCCGCGCATCGCCCAGGTCCAGGTCGGCCTGATTGGCGCGCCCTGGGACGGCGGCACCACCAACCGCCCCGGTCCGCGCCATGGCCCGCGTCACTTGCGCGATGCCTCGACGATGATCCGCGCGCAGCACGGCATCACCGGCATTCGCCCGTTCGAGGCTCTGAACTGTGCCGATCTGGGGGACGTGGCGCCGAACCCCGCTGACGTGCAGGACAGTCTGGCGCGCTTCACCGCGTTCTATGACCGCGTGCGCGACGCCGGGGTGATTCCGTTGACGGCGGGCGGCGATCATCTGTGCACCCTGCCGATCCTGCGCGCGATGGCGAAGGACCGGCCGCTGGGCATGATCCATTTCGACAGCCACACCGATCTGTTTCACAGCTATTTCAACGGCTTCTTGTATACCCACGGCACTCCCTTCCGCCGTGCCGTCGAGGAGGGGCTACTGGACCCCAAGCGCGTCTGTATGATCGGCATTCGCGGCACCGCCTATGACAGCGAGGACCGCGATTTCGCCGACAGCGTGGGTATCCGCGTGATCCCGATCGAAGAGTTCCACAAGCGCGGCGTCGAGGATGTGATGGCCGAGGCCCGCGCGATTGCCGGCGATGGCGATACCTATGTCAGCTATGACATCGATTTCGTCGATCCGGCCTTCGCGCCCGGCACCGGCACGCCGGAAATCGGCGGCCCCAACAGCTGGCAGGCGCTGGAATGCGCGCGGCTGCTGGCCGGTGTCAGGATCGTCGGGGCGGATCTGGTCGAGGTCTCGCCACCCTTTGACCCTTCTGGCGCGACCGCGTATCTGGGGGCATCGCTGATGTTCGAAATGCTGTGCGCAATTGCCGTCGCACCCCGGTAAAGGACCCGCCCCATGACCCGAAAAACCGCCCTCGTGACCGGCGCCGCGCGCGGCATCGGCCTGGCCACCACCAGGCTGTTCCTGGACATGGGATGGCAGGTCGCCATGGTGGACCGTGACGCGCCGGAACTGAAGATTGCCGCCACCGGGCTGGACGGCGTGGCGGTGTTCACCGGTGACGTTTCGCAACCCGATCAGGTGGCGGCGCTGGTGCCGGATGTGCTGGACGCGTTCGGCGGCATTGATGCTCTGGTCAACAACGCGGGCGTCGCGGATTTCGGCCCGGTCGAAGAGACCGATTTCAAACGCTGGCGCCGCGTGATGGAGACCAATCTGGACGGCGTGTTCCTGATGTCGCAGGCCTGCATCCCGGCCTTGAAGAACACCAGGGGGACCATCGTCAATGTCGCGTCGATCTCGGGCCTGCGGGCGTCCACCTTGCGGGTGGCCTATGGCACGTCCAAAGCCGGGGTGATTCACCTGACCAGGCAACAGGCCGCAGAGCTGGGCGAGCACGGTGTCCGTGCGAACTGCGTCTGCCCCGGGCCGGTGCGCACCAAGCTGGCGATGGCGGTGCACAGCCAGGAGATCATCGACGCCTATCATGACGCGATCCCTTTGAACCGATATGGCTCCGAGCGCGAGATCGCCGAGGTGATCGTGTTCCTGTGCTCTGAAAAGGCAAGCTATGTCACCGGCCAGATCGTCGCCGCCGATGGCGGCTTTGAAAGCACTGGCGTCGGCCTGCCCGCCTTGCGGCGCTGACCGGCTTCATCTTGCCCCAAATACTCACGGGGGTTCCATGGGGGCGCGTGCGCCCCTTTGGCGAGGGGGTGCGGGGGGCGAGGAGCCCCCCGCACCCCTCTACACGATCACGTCGCTGGCCTGTTGCGCGCCCACGCCGAACACCCGCTTGTAACGCGCGACCTGATCCGCCGGGCCCATGGCCTTGCGCGGGTTGTCCGACAGTTTGACAGTGGGCCGCCCGTTGGCGCTGACCGCCTTGCAGACCAGGCTGAACGGGGCCAGGCCGTCGCCCGCCGCCAGCCCCCGGAAATCGTTGGTCAGCAACGTACCCCAGCCAAAGCTGACGCGAACCCGCCCGGCGAATTGCCGGTGCAGGGCCCTGATCTTGTCCACGTCCAGACCGTCGGAAAAGATCACCAGCTTCTGCGTCGGATCCTCGCCGCGCTCGCGCCACCAGCGGATCGCGGTTTCCGCGCCGGCCGCCGGAT
>CAJQNQ010000312.1 GCA_905479725.1 uncultured Paracoccaceae bacterium
GCCGCCCGGCTGAAGGCGATGACGGATCTGGGTCTGAAGGTCGAGGTGCTGGACGAGGCGGCGCTGGAAAAACTGGGCATGCGCGCGCTTCTGGCCGTGGGGCAGGGCTCCGAAACGCCGTCCAGGGTCGTGGTCATGCGCTGGGAGGGGGCCGACACCGCACCGCTGGCGCTGATCGGCAAGGGCGTGGTGTTCGACACTGGCGGCATTTCCATCAAGCCGGCGGCGGGGATGGAGGAAATGGTCGGCGACATGGGCGGCGCGGGCGTGGTTGCCGGGGTGATGCGCACGCTGGCGCTGCGCAAGGCCAGGGCGCATGTCGTTGGCATTGTCGGGCTGGTCGAAAACATGCCCGACGGGCGCGCGCAACGCCCCGGCGATGTGGTCAAATCCATGAAGGGCGACACGATCGAGGTTATCAACACCGACGCCGAAGGGCGGTTGGTTCTGGCCGATGTGCTCTGGTATGCGCAAGAGCGCTTCAATCCCGCCGCGATGATCGATCTGGCGACATTGACCGGGGCCATGGTCGTGGCGCTGGGGCATGACATGGCGGGCGTATTCTCCAATGACGACGCGCTGTGCGCTGCGCTGCTGAAAGCCTGCGAGGCGCAGGATGAAGGCGCGTGGCGGATGCCGCTTGGCCCTAGCTATGATGCGCTGATCAAGACCCGCGTCGCGGACATGAAGAACACCGGCGGGCGCTGGGCGGGGGCGATCACCGCCGCGCAATTCCTGCGCCGTTTTGTCAAGGACGACATGCCCTGGGCGCATATCGATATCGCCGGGGTGGCGCTGCCGGCGGGCGAGACGAAATTCGCGCCCAAAGGGCCAAGCGGCTGGGGCGTGCGGGCGTTGGATGCGCTGGTGCGCGACCGGTTCGAGACCTGAGCCGATGGCCGTCGCGCGCTTTTACCACCTGACCCGTGACCCGCCCGAGGCGCTGCTGCCGGTGCTGATCGGCAAGGCGCTCGAGATCGGGCTGCGGGTGGTGCTGCGCGGCGCCGATGCCGAGCGGATCGCCGCGCTGGACCGGCATTTGTGGATGGTGGACGGCTTCTTGCCGCACGCGATCAAGGGCGGCGCGCAGGATGCGGATCAACCGGTGTTGCTGGTGGCCGACGCCACGCCGCTGGCTGATCTGCCCGGCCCGGCGGCGGGCTGTCTGATAACGCTGGACGGCGCCCCGGTTTCGGCGCCCGAGGCCGAGGCGGTCGAGCGGATGTGCGTGGTGTTTGACGGATCTGACGAGGCCGCCGTCGCCACCGCCCGCCAACAGTGGCGCGCGTTGACCGGTGCCGGTCTGCCGGCCGAATACTGGAGCCGCGACAGCGGGCGCTGGGACTGCAAGGCCCGGCATCCGAAAGTGGACTAGGGGCGGGGCGAAAGGCTGTGCTTGCAGCCAGGATTGCAACCCGGGGACGGCGGCCAGCGACGGGCCAGCGACGGGCCAGCGACGGGCCAGCCGGCAATCGGGCGTTTCAGGACACAGGTTGCGGCGCTGTCGCGGGCTGCTTCGGGTTTTGGGGCTGCGGCTGATACGGGGGCGCGGTGTTCAGGTCCTCGAACCGGCGGCCGTCGCGGATCAGCGTGTCGAACAGGGGGTGAGGGGTCCAGAGTTCCGCGTCCAGCGCCGCCGCATCGCGCAGCTCTTGGCGCAGCACCATCGGCCCGATCGCGTCGGCCTCGGCCATCGGGCCGCCGCGCCAGTTGGGCCAGCCGACCCCCAGCACCGCCACCAGATCCAGATCGGACGGCCGCAGGCAACGCCCCGCGGCCAGCAGCGCCGCGCCCGCGTTGACCACCGCCAGCAGGATCAACCGGTCCACACTATGGGGCAATTCGGCCCCTGAATCTGCCGCGTCGCCCAGTGCCAGACCGGTCGGCATGATGCCCGTTGCCTCCAGCATTCGCGCCGTCACGCCGCGCGCACGCAGGCTTCGGGCGGTCCGTGTCAGGGTGTCCGACAAGACCGGAGCCATCGGTGCGCCGGCAACGCGGACGGGCGACAGCTTCAGGCGCAAAACCAGTTGCGTGGCCTGTTGCACCGCGTCGGCGTTGCTGTCGGTCTGCACGATCACTTCGCACAGTCGCGGCGCGCGGGACGGGGCCGGGACGAGCGTCACCATGCCAAGGCCATGCGTGTCCGGGTTGCGCGTTCCGGGCGACCAGCAGGCGCGGGCCAGGGTTGGCCCCAGCTGACCGGCCAGCCAGTCCGCGTGCTCGGCATCGGCAAAGGCGAATGCCGGTGGATGGGCGGGGTCGATGCTCAACCGTCCGGAAATGCGCGCCCAATCGTCTTCGGCCTGTGTCTTGGTCAGGCGGCCCTTTCGGATCTGGTCCATCTGCGCTTCGGCCACCGCCTCCAGCGCGGCGGCCAGCGGATCGCGTTCGGCGGCGATCATCACCGCCTGCGCGCCGCTGCGCAACAAGGGCGGCATCAGGCGGGCGGCGTTTTGCGGCGACAACGCCGCGACCAGCGGGCTGAGCCGGGGTGTGCGGGGGATGGCCTGCGATTCCGGTGTGTCCAGCGCCCGCCGGGTGGCGCGCGCCAGATGCGCCAGGGCGCGGGCCTCGGGCGCCTGCGCGGCGTCCTGCGCGCGCATCAGGTCATAGGCCAGCGCCTGTTCCGGGGGCAGCAATTGCGCGGCCTCGACCACATCGATCAGCACGCTTTCCTGCAAGCGGTGGCGCGGCAGGGGGTGCGGCAGGGACTGGCGTTTCTGACCGATCGCCGCCCGAAAACCCACGGCATCCGACAGGCCCGGCGGCCCCGCCCCGCCATCAGGTTCCGGCAGGCCCGCGAGGCTGGCGGCCAGCGCGATGACGCCGGGCAGAAGTCCGGTTCCGTCGCCGTCGGCCAGATCGCACAGTCCCGGCGCGACATAGCCGGTCACCGGCTGCGGCGCCGTGGCGAACAGAAGCCTGAACGCTGTCGCGGCGCCCAGCCACCATGCCAGACGGGTCGCGGCGTTGCCCGGCGGCAGGCGACCAAGGCGGATTTCCGGGAAATGCAGCGTGGCGCGGGTATCGGCAATGCGCGCCCGCGCGGCCAGCGCCAGCGCCAGCCCGCCCGACGCCACGCGCCCGTGCAAGGCGCAGACCACCGGCTTCGCGCTGCGTTCGATCTGGCCGCACAGATCCGCCAGATCGGCCAGCACCGGCGGCGCGTCGAGAGGCTTGGGTCCGGGCGGCGGCAGGTCGGTCCAGGGGCCGGCGCAAAAATCCGGCCCGCGCGCCGTCAGGACCATGGCGCGAACCCCGTCATCCGACAGCGCGCTGTGGAACGCCCGCGCGAGTGCCGCTACCAGATCCGGACCCAGCCGGTTGCCATCCGGACCAGCCACCGTCAGAACCGCGATCCCGTCTTGCGTTCGGCGCTGCACATAGTGCGGGGACGCCTGTGCGCCCACCAGCGCGCCCGCGCCAAGGGGGGGGATGTTGTGGTCCACGTCGCCTCCGCCACCAATACATGTGCATTAGACGCAGTTCAGACGCGATTTGCAAATGTTTCAGCCCTGAATTGAGGGCTGACCGCCTGCCTTATTGCGCGCAGTTGCGGCAGAAAGGGGTGGCGGGCAGAACATCCAGCCGTTCCGGGCTGATCTCATCGCCGCATGTCACGCACAGCCCGTAATCTCCTTCGGATATCCGCGCGAGCGCGGCGTGGATCATGCGGATCTCCTCCTTGCCGCCCTCGCCCATCGATGTCAGCACCTCGTCGTGCTCGCGTTCGGTCGCCAGTTCCTCCCAGTCCTTGGTCTGGTGCGACAACAACTCGTCCTCGATCCCGTGCAGGCGCGTGTCCAACTCGGCTAGGCGGGCGATCAGTTGACGCTTGCGGGCGTCGAGCGCGGCGGCGGACATCTGGGTCATGGCGGTTTCCTCCATCAGGTTGATCCCAATCTAGGACGCTTCGCCCAAAACCTGCATGATCCATGTCAAGATTTCACATTCAAAACTTGCAATGTATAATCGACGGCCTATATTCGCCCCTGCAACTGGATTGGAGCCTGCCATGACGCCCGAAGTTTTCGGTTTCTTCGATGAAGCCACCTTTACCATCACCTATGTCGCGCGCGATCCCTCGTCGAGCAAATGCGCGGTTATCGATTCCGTGCTGGATTTCGACTACGCCTCGGGGCGCACCGATACCCGTTCGGCCGATGCCGTGATCGATTTCATCCGCGAAAAGGGCTTCGAGGTCGAATGGCTGCTGGAAAGCCATGTTCACGCCGACCATTTGTCCGCCGCGCCCTATATCCAGGAACAATTGGGCGGCAAGATCGGCATCGGGTCGAACATCAAGGTCGTGCAGGATACCTTTGGCAAGGTGTTCAACGAAGGGACCGAGTTCCAGCGGGACGGCTCGCAATTCGACGCGCTGTTCGAGGACGGCGACAGCCTGCATATCGGTCAGCTGCGGGTCGATATCCTGCACACGCCGGGACATACGCCGGCCTGCATGACCTATATCGCGGGGGACGCGGCCTTTGTCGGGGATACGCTGTTCATGCCCGATTTCGGCACCGCGCGCTGCGACTTTCCGGGCGGATCGGCCGAGACGCTGTATCAGTCGATCCAGAGGATCCTGGCGCTGCCGGACGCGACCCGCATCTTCGTGGGCCATGACTACAAGGCCCCGGGGCGCGACGAATTTGCCTGGGAAACGACGGTTGCCGAACAACGGGCGTTCAACGTCCATGTCGGCGCGGGCAAGCCGGCCGGGGAATTCGTCTCCATGCGCACCCAGCGCGATTCGACGCTGGCCATGCCGCGGCTGATTATCCCGTCCTTGCAGGTGAACATGCGCGCCGGTAAAATGCCGCCGGCCGAGGATAACGGCCAGACCTATCTGAAAGTCCCGGTCAACGGGCTTTGACGCGTCACCGCGCGGGGTTCCGGCAGGGAGAGTGCCGGAACCCCGATTGCGCGGCCTAGCAAACAAGGCCGGGAAAGACCGGTCAGGAAACGGGAAATAAAACTATGCAAACGGATTGGATCTGGGGTCTCGTCGGAGGCCTCATGATTGGTAGCGCAGGGGCGTTCTACCTGCTTGTCAACGGGCGCGTTATGGGTGCGTCGGGGATCATTGGCGGACTTGTGGACCGTTCGGGCTGGAGCACATGGCTCGAGCGCGCGGCGTTCATCGCCGGGCTGGCGCTGATCCCGGCGCTGATCCGACCGATCTACACCGTGCCGGTGCTGACCTATGTCACCGACAACCTTCCGGCGATCATCGTCGCCGGGTTGCTGGTGGGGATCGGCACGCGGGTGGCCAATGGCTGCACGTCAGGTCACGGGGTGTGCGGGATCTCGCGCTTTTCCCTGCGCGGCATGAGCGCCACGATCTTCTACCTGCTCTCGGGCGGCATCGCTGTCGTCGTCTTTCGTCATTTTCTTACGGTGATCTGACATGATCCGCGCACTTACTGCATTCTTCGCCGGGGGCCTGTTCGGCGCCGGTCTGCTGGTCTCGGGGATGACCGATACGCAAAAGGTTCAGGGCTGGCTGGACATTTTCGGGGATTGGGACCCGACCCTGGCCTTCGTGATGGGCGGCGCGATCCTGCCGATGGCGGTGGCCTGGAACATCGCCGCGCGCCGTGCCCGCGCGGTGCTGGGCAATGATCTGCCCGAGAAATCCGGCAGCGAGGTTGACCGCAACCTGGTCGTCGGATCGCTGATGTTCGGCGCCGGATGGGGGCTGGTCGGCCTGTGCCCGGGACCGGCGGTTGCGTCGATCTCGTGGGGGGGCACCGGGGGCGTGGTCTTTTTGGTGGCGATGCTGGCCGGTATGCTGGTCGCTCCCGCTTTCCGCGCCCGCATGAACCGAATGGCCACCGCCCTGAGCTGACACAGCCCCAACCTGACGCACCCTGACCTGACACTTCCTGATGGGATTCTGACATGGATATTCGTCCACTTTCGCCAATCTACGCGGTTTCGCCGCAAATCCTGCCCGAGGACATCGCGGCGATTGCGGCGGCGGGGTTCACGACCGTAATCTGCAACCGCCCGGACAGCGAGATCCCGGGGGACATCGCGGCGGCGGCCCTGCGCCCGCTGGTCGAATCCGCCGGCATGGCCTTCGTGGTGAACCCGGTTCCCGGGGGCGGACCGGTGACCATGGAGATTGTCGACACGCAGCGCACGGCGATCGACAACGCGCCGGGCACGGTGCTGGCCTATTGCGCCTCGGGCAACCGGTCGTCGATCGTCTGGGCGCTGGCCATGGCCGGGCGCCAGCCCACGGACACGTTGATCGCCGCCGGCGCGCCCTACGGGTATCAGGCAGCCCGGTT
>CAJQNQ010000313.1 GCA_905479725.1 uncultured Paracoccaceae bacterium
AGCCGACAACATTGCAGACGCGGAATTGCTCGATGCGCATTTCCTCGGCATCGCCGATGCGCCAGCCCAGGCCCGACGGCAGGAAGGTTTCCAGCGGCGCCGTGACGGTGGCGCCGGCCGCGACCTCCGATCCGAAGGGCAGGGCCGCGATGCTGATTTCGGCAATCGGCGATCCGGTGCCGTCGTTGAGCAATTGATACATCTCGCAGGCGATGGCGCCTGCCTCGTCGATCTGGGTGCACAGGATTTCCCAATCGGCAAAGGTCGCGTCAACGAAAGGAGTGCCAAGCGGCGGCAGGGTGGCATCGCCCGAAGCCGACTGCGCCAGAACAGGGCCACCGGCCAGCATCATCAGGCCAAGCGCCAGCGGCAGGATCTTGCGAAAAATCATGGGATATATCCTATCGAGCAAACACGGGTGTTGCCCAGCAAATAGCACGAAGCCCACCGCGAGTCAGGCGGAAATGGCAGTCCCGGGGCGTCGATCGGCGGATTTCGGAATGCAGCGCCCGAACCCCGATATCGAGCCGCAGCCAGGTGCGGCCCGCTTCGTAACCCCTTGAAAACGCGAAAAGGGCCCGCAAGCTGGACCCTTTTCGACTTTTTTCTCCCTGTCGGACTGGCCGACTTATTGACGGGGACGCTAGGGACAAAATCTGCGTCCGTCAACAGGAAATAACATCATTGCGATGTCGTTGGTCTGGTTCGGGTCCTTCGCCTGAAATTGCGGCGAATTCTCGAAACAATTGCCTGAAATCCCGGGGGATTATGCCCATTTTCGATACAATGACAGCCAGATCAGCGCCCCGCCTGCCAGAACCAGGAAGGGAACCATGGCCATGTTCACCAATTGCCACCCGGTTTCCACATCCGAGCCCGAACAGTTCATCAACTGCCCGGAACTGAGCGAGGCGATGGTCACGCCGCCAAAGACCACCGCGTCGTTGACGCCCTGGATGCGGCCGCGCTCTGCCAGGTTGTGCGACTGCGCCAGCATCGTCGTGGCGCCGATGAAAGCGAAATTCCAGCCCAGCCCCAACAGGATCAGCGCGATGAAGAAATGCGGCAACTCGACCCCCGATATGGCCACCACCCCGGCCCCACCCAGGATCACCAGGCCCAGGGCGACTATCGTCCGCACCCCGAACCGCGCGATCAGATGGCCGGTGAAGAAGGACGGCGCGAACATCGCCAGCACATGGGCTGAAACGACGTCGGCGGCGTTCGATGTCTCGAAGCCGCGACCGACAACGGCCAGCGGTGTCGAGGTCATTACCAGGTTCATCAGGGCATAGGCAACGGTCGCGCAGATGATCGCCACGACGATGATCGGTTCGCGCAGCAATTCGCCACGGCTGCGCCCGTCGATCGGTGCGTCGCGGGCCACCCGTTCAGGGCGCGGGATGTCCAGCAGCGCGAACAGTGACATGCCGACAAGGTTCAGCGCGATCACGCCCAGATAGGTGCCCAGGAACGGCACGAACATCGAATCTGCCGTGACCTTGACCAGTTGCGGTCCGACGATCGCTGAAATCAGGCCGCCGGCCATCACGTAGCTGATGGCCTTGGGCTTGAACGCGTCGCTGGCGGTATCGGTCGCGGCGAACCGGTAATATCCCTGCGCCGACATGTAGACGCCGGTTATCAGCGATCCGACCAGGAACAGCGTGAACGAGGACTGATACAGCCCCAGCGCCCCGATACCGGCCCCCAGCGCCCCTGCAATCGTGCCCAGAGTGAAACCCGCCCGGCGCCCATACCGCTGCATGAAGGATGACAGCGGCGTTGCCGACAGCATCGAGCCCAGAACCGTCATCGAAATCGGCAAGGTGGCCCAGCACACATTCGAGGCCAGGCTTTGACCCGCCAGCCCGGCGGTGACGAAGATCATCGGCATCTGGGCGCCAAGAATGGCCTGCGCGGCCACCAGAACCCAGACATTGCGCTTGGCGCGCTGGTCAGGATTGATCGAAAGCGTGCTCATGATTGCGCCCTACCGCGCACGGGGCCCAATTAAAAGAAAATAATTCACACGAGAAGCAATTTTGACGCCCCGCCTGAATCTCCGTCCGGTCGGTGGCGCCGGGCGCCGGGCGCTGCCGCGGAAGGCGGGGTAGGGCGGGGTTGCACCCCGCCTTCCGTCACCCTTTCAGCGCCGCGATATCGCCGGGTGTGCCGACCGGCTTGCAGGAGATGTCGCGGCTGATCCGCTTGATCATTCCCGAAAGCGCCTTGCCCGCGCCGATTTCCCAGGCTTCGGTCACGCCCTGCGCAGCCATCCAGAGCACGGATTCGCGCCAGCGCACCGATCCGGTGACCTGCTCGACCAGCAGCGCGCGGATCAGGGCGGGGTCGCTGACCGGCGCGGCGCGGACATTGGCCACAAGCGGCACGGCGGGGGCGGACAAGGTGACATCCGACAGCGCCTCGGCCATGGCCTCGGCGGCGGGTTGCATCAGCGCGCAGTGGAAGGGCGCGGAGACCGGCAGCAACAGCGCGCGCTTGGCGCCGCGCGCCTTGGCCAGTTCGCAGGCGCGTTCCACGGCGGGTTTGTGCCCTGACACGACCACCTGGGCCGGATCGTTGTCATTCGCGGCCTGGCAGATCTCGCTGTCGGTCGCCGCCTCGGCCGCCACGTCCGAGGCGGCGGCGAAGTCCAGCCCCAGCAGCGCCGCCATGGCGCCGACGCCGACCGGCACGGCCTCTTGCATGGCGCGGCCGCGGATCCGCAGCAGGCGCGCGGTGTCGGCCACGCTCAGCGCGCCGGCGGCGGCCAGCGCGGAATATTCCCCCAGCGAATGCCCGGCGACGAACGCGGCGTCGGTGATGGCAAAGCCCTCGGCCTCGAGCGCGCGCATAGCGGCCAGCGATGTCGCCATCAGCGCGGGCTGGGCGTTGGCGGTCAGCGTCAGATCGGCGATGTCGCCGGTCCAGATCAGCGCCGACAGGTTTTCGCCCAGCGCCTCGTCCACCTCGTCAAAGATGGCGCGCGCGGCGGGGTAGGCGTCGGCAAGGTCGCGGCCCATGCCGATGGTCTGGGCGCCCTGGCCGGGAAAAACGAATGCGCGGCTCATGGAGACCTCCTGTTGATGGAATGGCTGGCTGGCTTCCTAGCGGCCTTCCCGGGCTGTGAAAACCACCAAGTGTTCACGGGTTGCAAAGATAATCCCGTGTCAACGGCACCGCATCCGGGCGGCGCGTCAACTGGATCTGATAGACGCATTCGCCGGAAAAGCGAAACACCTGCTCGCTCGCCACCAGATAGAAACGCCACATGCGCACGAAACGGTCGTCGAAAAGCCGCGCGGCCTCGTCGCGGCGGGCCATGAACCGCTCATGCCAGTGGCGCAGCGTATAAGCATAGTGCAGGCGCCAGTTTTCCACATCGGTCATCCAAAGCGATTCGCGTTCGATCGCGGCGGCGGTTTCGGACAGGGCCGGGATATACCCGCCGGGAAAGATGTATTTCGCGATCCATGGATTGGTCGAGCCGGGCGGGGTCATGCGGCCGATGGTATGGAGCAGGGCCACGCCGTCGTCGGTCAGCAATTCGCGGATCTTGCGGAAATAGGTGCGATATTGCGGCACGCCGACATGTTCGAACATGCCGACCGATACGATGCGGTCAAAAGTCCCGGTGACCTGCCGGTAGTCGATCAGTTCGAAGCTCACCCGGTCCGACAGGCCGGCCGCCTCGGCGCGGGCGCGGGCGATCGCCAGTTGTTCGTGCGACAGCGTGATGCCATGCACCCGCGCCCCGAAATCGCGCGCCAGCGTCAAACCCATGCCGCCCCAGCCACAGCCGATGTCCAGCACCCGTAGGTCCCGGCTTGGCCCGGCGTGCGGTCCTGCGTGCGCATCGGGGTGCGCTTCGGGGGACAGATGCAGCTTGCGCGCGATATGCGCCTTCTTCTGCGCCTGCGCCTGTTCCAGCGTGTCGCCGGGCGTCTTGAAATAGGCGCAGGAATACTGGCGATCCTCATCCAGAAACAGATCATAAAGCTGCGACGACAGATCGTAGTGATGGGCCACGTTGCGCCGGGCGCGGCGGGCATGGTTGAATTGCTGCGCCCGGCGCGTCACATCGCGCCAGCCACGCTGTATCCGCGTTGGCAGCGTCCCGCCGTCGTCCAGGCAGCGCAGCACCAGTTCCAGAAAGCCGTGCAGGTCGTCGTTCCGGATGGCCAGCCGCCCGTCCATATAGGCCTCGCCCACCGCCAGCTCGGGTCGGACAACCAGGCGGCGCGGCGTATCGGCGCCGTGCAGCGCAATCGCGATATCGGGCCCGCTGCCGTCGCCGGGGCCATACCCTCTGGCCGTGCCGTCAGGCAGGGTGACGCGCAGCGAGCCGATACGGATCAGTCGCGAAAGGAAACGATCCAGAAGCAGGGTCCACATGACCACACCCGCCGTTCAGGTCCACCACAGGGTGCGAGACGGTAACAACGCGGCCTCACTGAGGCAAGTATGCGCCGACGGATGCAGGCCTGGCCGCCAAAGGGGCCGGATCCGGGCCTCGCCCCCTTGCGTCGCGCCTGTATCCGGCTATAAGGCCGCATCCCGCTGTATCTTTTGATTCCGGCGCAGTCTCTCGTAGACGGGCACAGCGGGATGGACCGCCCGTCTTATGAAATGCGCCCTGAACATGATTGGAGACCGCATGCCTCTCTATGAGCATGTCATGATCGCGCGTCAGGACTTGTCCAACGCGCAGGCCGAAGGCCTCATGGACCATTTCACAGCCATTATTTCGGACAACGGCGGCAGCATTGTCGGCACCGAATACTGGGGCGTGAAAACCATGGCCTACAAGATCAACAAGAACCGCAAGGGCCACTACCTGTATGTCCGCACCGACGCACCGTCGGCTGCCATTCAGGAAATGGAGCGCCTGGCGCGCCTGCATGACGATGTCATGCGCGTTCTGACGATCAAGGTCGACGCCCATGGCGAAGGCCCGTCCGTGCAGATGCAAAAGCGTGACGAGCGCGGCGATCGTGGCGATCGCGGCGACCGCCCGCGTCGCTGATTCTGGTCCCCAAGGAGTATTGGCCCCATGGCTACCAAACCGTTTTTCCGCCGTCGCAAGGTCTGCCCGTTCTCGGGCGATAACGCGCCAAAGATCGACTACAAGGACACCCGTCTGCTGCAGCGCTACATCTCTGAGCGCGGCAAGATCGTCCCTGCCCGTATCACCGCCGTCTCGGCGAAGAAGCAGCGTGAGTTGGCTCGTGCCATCAAACGCGCCCGCTTCCTCGCCCTGCTGCCCTACGCTGTGAAGTGAGGAGCGCGCCATGCAAGTGATTCTTCTCCAACGCGTCGCAAAGCTGGGTCAGATGGGGGATGTGGTCAACGTCCGCCCCGGGTTCGCCCGTAACTTCCTGCTGCCGCAAGGCAAGGCGCTGCGCGCCACCGGCGCCAACCAGGCTGCTTTCGACGAGCAAAAAGCCCAGTTGGAAGCCCGCAACCTGGAAACCCGCAACGAAGCTGCGGCGCTGGCTGAAAAGCTGGACGGCACCAGCTATGTCGTGATCCGCACCGCGTCGGATACCGGCGCGCTGTATGGCTCCGTCACGCCGCGCGACATCGCCGAATCCGTCACCGCCGAGGGATTCAGCGTCGATCGTCGTCAGGTTATCCTGACCACGCCGATCAAGGCCCTGGGTCTGCATGAAGCGGCTGTCGTTCTGCACCCCGAAGTCACCGCGACGATCACCGTCAACGTGGCCCGTTCGGCCGAGGAAGCCGAGATTCAGGCATCGGGCAAGTCGATCCAGGATCTGGCTGCCGAGGCCGAGGCCGAAGCCGAGTTCGAAATCCAGGGCCTGTTCGACGACATCGGTGGTGCTGCCGCCGAAGATGACGGCGACGCCGAAGCCTGAACCGGCTGCCACGGCACATTTTGACTTGGGGGCGCGTATCTGCCGGATGCGCGCCCTCATGCGTTGCGGCCCTTGTTCCGGCGCCCCGCCTATCCTATGTTGAAGTCAGACACATTCCAGCTCGTGCATTTATTCTGAGGATGGTTTCATGGCTATGACCGCGCAACTCCCGGACGGCCCGTTGGCCGATGGCGGGACCCTTGCGGATACGCCGGGCGACGCTGGATGTGAAGTCCGTCCGCTGGAAGACATGGTGCAGCAGGCCCAATCGGCGGCGACCTTCCTGAAGGCGCTGGCGCATGAAGGGCGGCTGTTGATCCTGTGTTACCTGTCGTCGGGCGAAAAATCCGTGACCGAACTGGAAAACCTTTTGGGGTCGCGGCAGGCGGCGGTCAGTCAGCAACTGGCACGGTTACGGCTGGAAGGTCTGGTCACCTGCCGGCGTGAGGGCAAGACGATCTATTATTCGTTGGGTGACCCGCGCGCCGAACGCACGATAGGCCTGATGTATGACCTGTTCTGCTCGCAGCCCGTGGGCGGTTGACGCCACTCTGAAACCGCTCTGACCCGGCATTTCGCGGCCCGCAGGTTATGCGGGCCGGTTTCATTTTGTCGCGCCGAAACGCGCCGAGGGGCTTGCCAGCGCGCGCGCCGGGCGCAAGACTTGATCTGTCAATCACACGCACCCCGGTCAACGGCGGTGCAAACAGGGAGCCGACAGTATCATGTCCTATTCGCTGCACACCCTTCGCACCCTTGCCGCCGGGGTCATCATGACCGCGGCGCTGGGCCTGCCCGCACTGGCACAAGACACCGGGACGGTGGACGATCCGCGCCTTGTCAATCCCGGCATGCTGACGGTCGGCACCGGCGATCCGGTCTATCCGCCCTGGATGATGAACAACGCGCCCGAAAGTGGCGAAGGGTTCGAAAACGCGTTGGTCTATGCACTGGCCGCCGAAATGGGGTTCGGGCCGGATCAGGTCCAATGGGTGCGCCTGACGTTCGAACAGACCATCGCGCCGGGTGACAAGCCCTTTGACTTCGCCATTCAGCAGATCTCGGTCACACCCGCGCGGGCCGAGGTCGTCGGCTTCAGCCAGGTCTATTACCAGGCGGACAAGGCAGTGATCGCGCTGCCCGGATCGGTCGTCGAAAGCGCCGCCAGTTTTGCCGATCTGCGCGAAGCCCGCTGGGGTGCGGCCATCGGCACCACCGACATGGCCTATCTGGAAAATGTCGTGGGCGTGAGCGATGTCGCCGTCTATGACGACCAGATCGGTGTGTTCCAGGCAATGCAGGCCGGCCAGATCGACGCGACCGTCGCGGCCGTGCCGACCGCACTGTTCGCCACCGCCGTGCAGATCCCCGACGCGTCGATCGTCGCCATCCTGCCGCCCGATGAAAACGACGAAGGGCATGGCTTGTTGTTCGAACATGGCAACCCGCTGATCCCCTGGGTCGATGCGGCGTTGTCGCGAGTCATCGAAGCGGGCACCGTCGACGACCTGGTGTCAACCTGGCTGGTGGCCGATCCTGGCCTGCCGATCATTTCCGAATGATCCCTGACCAACCCGATGGCCCCCCGCCGCCCCCCCGGCGGCGGGGATTTGACTGGCGCGTGGCGCTGGTGCCCGGGCTGACAAGCGCCGCCAGCATCATTGTCGTGTTCGGCGTCCTGGGCTGGCTGGTGGCGACCAATGCCAACTGGCCGCGCGTTCAGGCGCAATTTTTCAACATTGACCACATGATCGCTGCCGCCCCTCGGGTGGCCCGCGGGTTCTTTATCAACCTTCAGGTCTGGCTGATCGCTGCGGCCGCCATAGGCGCGTGGGCCCTGTTGCTTGCGGTTGTCAGATCTTTGCGCGGGCCTTGGTTCGCGCCCTTCCGGCTGATGGTGGTGTTGTATATCGACATCTTTCGCGGGCTGCCGGTCCTGCTGCTGGTGATCCTGTTCGGCTTCGGCATCCCGGCCCTGCGCATTCCGGGGCTGCCCAATTCCGGCCTGTTCTGGGGCGGGGTGGCGATGGTGTTGAGCTATTCGGCCTATGTCTGCGAAATCTACCGCTCGGGCATCGATGCGGTGCATGAGGGCCAATGGGCGGCGGCCAATGCGCTGGGCCTCAGCGAATGGCAGATCATGGTGCACGCGATCCTGCCGCAGGCCATTCGCAATGTCCTGCCCAGCCTGATGAACATCGTTGTCGCGCTGCAAAAGGACGTGGCGCTGTTGTCGGTGATCGGTGTGCGCGACGCGGTGCGCGAGGCGCAGATCTACACCGCGACCACGTTCAACTATTCATCGCTTGTGGTGGCGGCGCTGTTGTTCCTTCTGGCGACGATCCCGATGGCGCGGCTGGCCGACTGGATCGCCCGGCGCGACCGCGCGCGACGTTTGCAGGTGGCCGGCTAGGCATGGGGACAGGCTTCCTTCAGATCGATGGATTGACCAAGTATTTCGGTGACCACCTGGTGCTGGACCGGGTCACGCTGTCGGTCGCGCGCCACGAAGTCCTGTGCCTGATCGGCGCGTCGGGTAGCGGGAAATCGACATTGCTGCGCTGCATCAACCGCCTGATCGAGCCCGATTGGGGCGAGATCCGGCTGGAGGGCGTGCCGATCACCAATGCCGGCTTTGGCAAGACCGGATTGCAGCGGCGTGTCGGCATCGTGTTCCAGTCCTACAACCTGTTCCCGCATCTGTCGGTGCTGGACAACATCACGCTGGCCCCGCGCAAGGTGTTGCGCCAAAGCCGGGCCGAGGCCGAGGACTCGGCGCGCGAGACCCTGGCGCTGTTCGGCATGGACCGCTTTGCCCAGTCGTATCCCGAGCAGCTTTCAGGCGGGCAGCAGCAGCGCGTGGCGGTGGTCCGCGCGCTGGCCGGCAACCCCGATGTCCTGCTGCTGGACGAGGTGACGGCGGCGCTGGACCCGGAACTGGTGGGCGAGGTGATGGACGTCATCCGCGACCTGAAGGCGCGGGGCCTGACCATGGTCATCGTCACGCATGAGATGGGGTTCGCACGCGATCTGGCGGACCGCGTGTGTTTTCTGGATGCCGGGCGCATCGCCGAGGAAGGCCCGCCCAAGGCCCTGTTCGGCGCGCCGCAACATCCGCGCACGCAGCAGTTTCTGCAGCGTCTTCTGGACGGGGGGCGCTTGTGATCCTGGATCGCCGTCAAGCACGAAGGCGGGGGTTTTGCACCCCCGCGGGGCTGCGCCCCTTCCCCCGCAGGATATTTGAGGCACAAAGATGAAAGCAGGCAGGACAGAGTTACCCTTTGCGCTGATCGGGGCCGGGCCGATGGGGCTGGCCTGCGCCAAGGTGCTGCTGGAACAGGGCGTGGCGTTCGAAGGGTTCGAATTGCACAGCGATGTCGGCGGGCTGTGGGATATCGAGGGGCCGCGCTCGACCACGTATGACAGCGCGCATCTGATTTCTTCGCGGACCATGACCGAATTCGCGGATTTTCCGATGGCCGATGACGTGGCGGATTACCCGTCTCACCGGGTGCTTGCCCGGTATTTCCGCGATTTCGCGGATCATTTCGATCTGCGGCGTCAGTATCGCTTCGGCGCAGAGGTGTTGCGCTGCGAGCCCTTGGACGATGCTTGGACGGTGCGATGGCGCGACCAGGATGGCGAGCACGAGGGGCGCTATGGCGGCGTCATCATCGCCAACGGAACCTTGTCCGAGCCGAACATGCCGAGCTTCGAGGGAGATTTCGGCGGGGATTTGATTCATTCGGCGCGGTATCGCCACCCTGAACAGCTGGCCGGCAAGCGGGTGCTGGTGGTCGGCGGTGGCAACTCGGGCTGCGATATCGTTGTCGACGCGGTCCATCATGCGGCCTGCGCCGATCTTTCGATGCGCCGGGGCTATCACTTCGTGCCGAAATACGTGTTCGGCAAGCCCGCCGATACGCTGGGCGGGGCGATCCGGTTGCCGATCTGGCTCAAACGCCGGGTGGACGGGACGATCCTGCGCTGGTTCG
>CAJQNQ010000314.1 GCA_905479725.1 uncultured Paracoccaceae bacterium
AGCCCGATTTACCGCGCCGAATACGATCTGTTCCAACTCAGCCAAGAGGGCCGCCAGCCATGACATTCCTGGAAATCCTTGCCCTGCCGAAGCGGATCTTCGCGCGGCACCGCGGCGTGATCCTGGGCGTGCTGCTGGTGATCGCAACGGTAGCCGTCTATCCCTCGGACCTGCCCAGCTATCAGGCCGCCAATTACAATGGCGCCGAGGATCCGCTGGTCACCGGGGTCGAAGATTACGCTCGTCACATCAACACGCTGGTCGCCCTGGCCGTGCCAATCGCGCTTCGCGACTGGGTGGGGCTGAAGCAACTGGCGGTCGCCACGGTTGCCGGCATCATCGCCACGCATGGCTCGAAACGGCTGCTGAACGACGTCTGGATCGGCGACACCAGGCTGGGCCAGCGCCCCTATTCGCCGGACAGCAGCTACAACATGCCGTCCGGGCATGCCGCGCTGGCCTCGGCGGTGATCTGGTTCCTGGGGCGGCGCTATTCCTGGTGGTGGGCGCTGCTGACGGTGCCGATCACGCTGCTGACGATGTATGCCCGCGTGATGCTGAACGTCCATACCATCAACGCGGTCATCGCCGGTGCGCTGGTCGGGATTCTGGTGACGGCGCTGTTTGTCACCAAGCGGAACAAGGCAAAGAAGGCGGGGTAAAACCCCGCCCTACGGCCTTTGATGCGCGCGGCTTGCGAGTGGCGAACGGCGCGCGCCGGGGCACCCGACGAAGGCCGCTTTCAATACCTGCGAGCCGGTGCGCAACTGATCGGTTTCACAGCCCCAGCTTTTCCTTGACCAGCGCGTTCACTGCCGCCGGGTTGGCCTTGCCTCCGGTGGCCTTCATCACCTGACCGACAAACCAGCCCGCCAGCTTGGGGTTCTGTTGCGCCTTTTCCACCTGCGCCGGGTTGGCGGTGATGATGGCGACCACCGCGGCTTCGATCGCCCCGGTGTCGGTAACCTGCTTCATGCCCTCGGTCTCCACGATCTCGGCCGGGTCGCGCCCGGTCTCGATGTGGATCTCCAGCACGTCCTTGGCGCCTTTCGACGAAATCTCCTGCGCCGAGACCATCGCCATGATCGCCGCGTTTACCGCCGGCGCGGCGATTTCGCGCGGGCTGAGCTCGGCCTTGTTGGCGCGGCCCAGCACCTCGTTGATGATCCAGTTGGCGGTGCGCTTGCCCTCGCCAGCGCCGACTGATTCCTCGAAATATTGTCCCAGATCGACATCGGCGGTCAGCACGGACGCATCGTAATCCGTCAGCCCGAATTCGGTGATGAAGCGCGCTTTCTTGGCGTCCGGCAGTTCGGGCATGGACGCGGCAATGTCATCCACCCAGGCCTGTTCGATGTCCAGCGGCAGCAGATCGGGGCACGGGAAATAGCGGTAGTCATGCGCCTCTTCCTTGGACCGCATGGAGCGCGTTTCGCCTTTGTCCGGGTCATAGAGCCGGGTTTCCTGATCCACCTTGCCGCCGTCTTCCAGAATGGCGATCTGGCGGCGGGCCTCATACTCGATGGCCTGCTGGATGAAGCGCATGGAGTTCATGTTCTTGATCTCGCAGCGCGTGCCTAGGTGGCCGAAATCCTGGCTGGCCTGATAGCGTTCATAATCGCCCGGACGGCAGACCGAGACGTTCACATCGGCGCGCAGGTTGCCGTTTTGCATGTTGCCGTCGCAGGTGCCCAGATAGCGCAGGATCTGGCGCAGCTTGACGACAAAGGCCGCCGCTTCCTCCGGTCCACGAATATCGGGGCGGCTGACGATCTCCATCAGCGCGACACCGGTGCGGTTCAGGTCCACGAAGGACATGTTCGGATCCATGTCATGCACCGACTTGCCGGCGTCCTGTTCGACATGAATACGCTCGATCCTTACCCTGCGCGCCACCCCTTCGGACAGTTCGACCAGCACCTCGCCCTCGCCCACCAGCGGGTGGTAAAGCTGGCTGATCTGGTAGCCCTGCGGCAGGTCGGGATAGAAGTAATTCTTGCGATCAAAGGCCGAGCGCAGGTTGATCCGCGCCTTCAGCCCCAAACCGGTGCGCACCGCCTGTTCGATGCAATATTCATTGACCACCGGCAACATGCCCGGCATCGCCGCATCAACGAAGGACACGTTGGAATTGGGCTCGTTGCCGAATTGCGTCGAGGCACCTGAGAACAGCTTTGCCTGACTGGCCACCTGCGCGTGGATTTCCATGCCGATTACCAGTTCCCAATCACCGGTTGCACCGGCAATGACCTTGGGCTTGGGGGCTTCGAACTTCAGGTCCAGCATGGATCGGGCTCCTTCTGTGCATCCCCAGCAGGGGCTGTGCGCGTCATAAGACAACCCGGCCAGAGCGACAAGAGGGCGACCCGCGCAAACTCGTGCCAGATGCCGGAACGCGGCTCGTCGCCCGCGTGTTTCCGGACCCATGTCAGCGGCGGGACGCCCTGGGGCGCGGTGCGGCACGGAACCGGGGGAATCGCCTGCCCCGGGCGGTGACGCGCCGGGCAGAGTTTCGCGCATACACAGCGGTGTGAGTTGCGAAACAGCCGGGCTCACGCCACCTATCCGGTATGATCTATCGCCCCGTCACCGGCCCCACGCGCCGCCGCATCGCCTTTCGCATCAAACTCGGGTTGGGTTTGCTGGCCGGCCTGGCGCTGCCCGTTTTCCTGACGCAGATCCGTGCGCAGGCACCCGATCCGGCTTCGTCCGTCACCGTCGTGGTCGCGGCCCAGCCCGGGTTCCGACCAGAACGCCGCGCCGAGGTCGGTGCCCGGTCCGCGGACCTGCCGGCCCAGACGCTGACAGGGTATCGCGGTGATTGCGCGGGCTATGCGCGCGACGCCATGCCCGGACGCCCGGCGCTGCGGTCCGCCGGATACCCGGGACTGGCCCGGCTCGCCACCACGCTGCGGCCCTGGGCCAGCGCGACCGGCGCACGCCCGCACAGCGCGCAGCCGCCGCTTTCACCTCCCGCGCGATCCGATGGCTGCACATCGGGGTGGATCGGGCTTTAAGATACGCCCGGATCACCTTGCATCGGCCGGGACGGGCACCAATACCCGCCTGACGCTGCCAAAAGCGGCAGTCCGAGCCTGTCAGAAAATGGCGGACCCAAGAGGATTCGAACCTCTGGCCTCTGCCTTCGGAGGGCAGCGCTCTATCCAGCTGAGCTATGGGTCCCGCTCGGGGTTTCTTTAGTGGAAAGCCGAAGACGCCGCAACGGGGGAATTTCGTCGCTGCCTTGGTAAATCACCTAGGCACCCGGCACCTGGATGCCGCATCCCCGGATCACCCGAACAGGTCGTGGCAGAAATCCAGCGCATCGACCAGGGTATCGACCTCGGCGCTGGTATTATACATCGCAAAGCTGGCACGACACGAGGCGTTGATGCCCAGATGCTCCATCAGCGGCCCGGCGCAATGTTGCCCGGCCCGCACGGCGACGCCGCGCTTGTCCAGAATGGTCGAGATATCATGCGCATGGGCGCCGTTGTTCATGGTAAAGCTGAAGATCCCGCCCTTGCCCGGCGCATTGCCCTGGATGTTCAGCCAGTTCAGCCCCGACAGCCGGTCCTGGGCGTAAGCCGCCAGCGCCTTTTCATGCGCGGCGATGTTCTCCATTCCCAGACCCATCAGATATTCCAGCGCCGCGCCCATGCCGATCTGCTGAACAATGCCGGGCGTGCCGGCCTCGAACTTGTGGGGCGGGTCGTTGTAGATCACGGTGTCGCGCGTCACCTCGCGGATCATGTCGCCGCCACCCAGGAAGGGGCGCATCTCGGCCTGACGCTCGCGCCGGACATAGATCGCGCCGGATCCAGACGGGCCGTAAAGCTTGTGGCCGGTGATCGGATAGAAATCGACCCCCAGATCCTGCACATCGACGGGCATATGCACGGCGGCCTGGCTGCCATCGGCCAGCACCGGGATGCCCTGCGCATGGGCGCCCTGCGTGATCGCCTTGATGTCCACCACCGTGCCCAGCACATTTGACATATGCGTGACGGCAATCAGCCTGGTGCGGGGCGTGATCGCCGCCAGAACGCGCGCCGGGTCAAGGCTTCCGTCGGGCTCGGTTTCCACCCAGACCAGCTTGACGCCCTGGCGTTCGCGCAGGAAGTGCCAGGGCACGATATTGGCGTGATGCTCCATCACCGACAGGATGATCTCGTCGCCCGCCGTCAGGCGCGGCATGGCCCACCCGTAAGCGATCAGGTTGATCCCCTCGGTGGTGCCGGAGGTGAACACGATCTCGTCCTCGAATCGGGCATTCAGAAAGCGCTGCACGGTGGCGCGCACGGCCTCATAGCGGTCGGTGGCCAGGTTGGACAGAAAATGCAGCCCACGGTGCACGTTCGAATATTCCTCGGCATAGCCACGGGTTATGGCGTCGATCACCACCTGCGGCTTTTGCGCGGAAGCACCGCTGTCGAGATAGACCAGCGGGCGGTTGTTCACCTGCCGCGACAGGATCGGAAAGTCACGGCGCACCGCCTCGACATCAAACATCACCGACCCCCATGGGCGCGAACCCCAGCATCATCAGGATGAGCGACAGCACCATGCTGAAGACGACCAGAACCAGGATCGATCCAACCAGAACCAGTCCCTTTGACTGAAAACCGTGCACCGCGCAGATGAAGCCGACGATCATCCAGATGGTCAGCAGAATCGATCCGACAATCACAGGCAATTCGACACCTGGACCGAAGATGCCGGCAACCAGCAGCACCGCCATGAAGATCAGGCTGATGGATTGCAGCCAGCCGACCAGCAGCAATGCGTCCGGGAACGAGCCCTTGCCCCCCGCCGCGCGGCCGACAAGGGTTATCAGCAGCACGATGGCCAGGTTCATCGCGCCCTGCGCCAGGGTCGGCCAGAGCGGCGAGACCATGCCCTCGGTCTGCCCGGTCAGCACCAGGGGAACGAACTGGAACAGCACCGCGCCGACGACGGCCAGCGCCAGCACCATCCAGCGCACCGACATCGGCGGGTTCAAGGCCATCACCGCGCGCCCGCCCTGTTCAGGGTCCAGAACGCTTAGCCGGAGCAGCACGAGCAGATCATTGAATTTCATCATTTCATGTCCCTATGCCCGGCTGCGCGCCGCTTCAAGCGCAACCCGCAACCCGGCAACCAGGATCATCAGGAACAGGCCGAAAATGACCACCCCCGAAAGGTTTGCCTGCGACCCCGGCCCCACCAGTGCCAGCACCAGCCCCTGAAACAGCATCAACGGGCTGATCGCCAGCAGCGACCAGAACAGCGCCAACCGCACGTCGAATCCGTCGATGCCGCGCTCGATCATTTTCAAGATCATCGTCAGAACCCAGCCAAGCCCGTAAAACACCAGCGGTGCAATGAAGATCGCGCCGAACAGCGCGCCTGCCATCCGGGCTTCCAGCGGGATGCTGTCATCCAGATGGGCCTGCCGCGCCACGACGGGCCATTGCGCGACAAAGAACAGCCCGCAGGCGGTCATCAGATAGATCAGGATGCGGGCCTCGCGCCGGTCCCCGCCGCGCAACCCGCGAAACACATCGCGGGGGGCACGGTAGCTGCGCAGGATATCGGTGCTGACTGACATGCGATCAGTCGGCGTGCCGGTTAAGCCAGCGCTTCAGGCGCAGGCGCATGTCTTCGGCCAGGTGATGATCCTCGATCTCGTCCAGGGCTTCGGCCAGGAACGCCAGGATCAGCAACTGCTTGGCCACATCCTCGGGCACACCGCGCGCGCGCAGATAGAACAGGTGATCCGCGTCGATCTCGCCCGAGGTGGACCCGTGCGAGCATTTCACGTCATCGGCGTAGATCTCCAGTTCGGGCTTGGCCAGGAACTGGCAGGCATCGTCCATCAGAAGCGATTGCGAAAGCTGGTAGCCATCTGTCAACTGGGCGGGCTGTTCGACAAGGATCTTGCCCTGGAACACCCCGACCGCCCCGTGATGCAGCACCTTCTTGAACACCTGGCGGCTTTCGCAGCCGGGCGCGGCATGGGTCACGAAAACGGTGTCGTCATGATGGAACACCCCGTCGCCCAGCGCCGCCCCGGCCAGATGCGCGACGCCGTTCGCGCCGTTCAGCCAGACCATGGCCTCGTTGCGCACCAGCGCGCCGTTCATCGCCAGGGTGAAGGATTTGAACCGTGCCCGTGCGCCCAGACGCGCGAAGACATGCGTCAGCGCACGCCGCTGATGGTCGCGGCCCATGGCGCGGACGTGATGTAGGTGCGCGTCGTCGGCAAGGTCGATCTCGGTCACGATCGAACAGCGCGCGGCACCGGGGCCGTTTTCCAGCAGCGTCAGTTGCGCGCCGGATTCGACGCGGATCACGTGATGCAGGATCAGTTCGGCATCGTCGCGCTGGCGTTGATAGACCAGCGACACCGGACGGCTGACCTGTCCGGTCACGCGGATCAGAACACCGTCCGCGGCGCGCGCGGTGTTCAGCGCGGCCAGCGGGCGCTGCACCGGGGTTTGCGCCTCGGCCTCCAGTGTGCCGTAAAGCTCCTGCGCCCAGTGGATATCGGTCGCGGCGACGTCGGACAGGCGGATGACTTCCAGCCCCTCCTCGTCCAGCGGATCGCTGTCCTTGGCGCTGAACACGCCGTCGATGAACACGATCTTCAGGCGATCCACGCCCATGAACATCGCCGGTTCATCGGTGATCTGGAACACCTCGGCGGGCTTGGGCGCGTCGGACATCAGATCGGCCGGATCGGTGAAGCGCCAGTATTCATCACGCTTGCCCGGAAGGCCCATGGATTTCACCCGCGCCAGCGCCGCTTCACGGGCGCGCGCCAGCCATCCGGCGCCAGCGGGCAGAACCAGCCCTGAAAGCCGGTCCTCGGTCGCCGCCAGCCGGGCCGCCATGCGCCCGGCGCGGGTGTTAGGGGCGGCGGCGGCGTTCATGCCGGCACCTCGGCCAGGATGTCGGCATAGCCATTGTTTTCGACCTCGAGCGCCAGTTCCGGGCCACCGGTCTTGATGATGCGGCCATCGGCCATGATGTGCACGACATCGGGTTTGATGTGATCCAGCAGGCGCTGGTAATGGGTGATAACAAGGAATGCGCGCCCTTCCGAGCGCAGCGCATTCACGCCTTCCGCCACCAGCTTCATCGCGTCCACGTCCAGCCCGCTGTCGGTTTCGTCCAGAATGCACATGCGCGGTTCCAGCATGGCCATTTGCAGGATCTCGTTGCGCTTCTTCTCGCCGCCCGAGAAGCCGACATTGACCGGGCGCTTGAGCATGTCGGCGTCGATCTTCAGATCCTTCGCCTTGGAACGCACCAGCTTGAGGAAATCGCCCGAGGACAGCTCAGCCTCGCCGCGCGCCTTGCGCTGCGCGTTCATCGCCGTGCGCAGAAAGGTCATGTTGCCCACGCCCGGTATTTCGACGGGATACTGGAACGCCAGGAACAGGCCAGCAGCGGCGCGTTCCTCGGGCTCCATCTCCAGCAGGTCCTCGCCCTCGAGCCGCGCCGTGCCATCGGTGACCTGATACCCGCCACGCCCGGCCAGCACATAGGACAAGGTCGACTTGCCCGAGCCGTTCGGCCCCATGATCGCATGCACCGAACCGGCCTGAATATCCAGCGACAACCCTTTCAGGATGGCCTTGTCTTCATCTTCCAGTTTTACGTGCAGGTTGTTGATTTCCAGCATTTTTTTCCTCGTCATTCATAAAGCGGGCGGGCCGCGTCTTCTGCCCCTTGCGGCAGCGGCACCAGCAGGTGATTGGTCAGCTTGGGCTCCTTGCCCAGCGTCTCGATTCTGTAGCGCCGGGCCTGCGCCCAGTCGGCAAAGGCACCGGCATGAATGTCCAGAACCTCGATCATGATGACCGGGCGGGCGCGAGCGATCAGGGCGTGCAGCCCGTCCAGAACGGCCATCTCCATGCCTTCGACATCGATCTTGATGACGTCAGGGTTCAGTTGCGGGAACACCGCGTCGCCGCGCCGCACGGTCAACGCCCCCTGCCCCGAAAACATCTTCGTCGCGCCCAGGTTCCGGTTGTGTTTCTTCATTCCCCAGCCGTCGCTGTCGCTGTCGCCCAGACCGAAGCCCAGATGCGACAGGTCGATGATCCCCGGCAACCGGTTGGCCAGCACATTGCCGACCAGCGGTTCCAGCGCCAGCGGGTTGGGTTCGATCACGATGATCCGCGTGGCGCCGGTGAACATCGCCAGCCACAGCGCGTGGTTGCCGACATTCGCGCCGATGTCCAGAATGGTCGCGCCGGCCGGAACATGGTCGGCCAGCAGGGCCAGTTCACGGCCCTCGTAAAACTGGCCCTTGCGGTGGGCGTTCTGGATCGGATCGTCGGCCATGTTGACACAAAAGGCGACCGGCCGTCCCTTGATCCTTGCGTGAACCGTTTCCATCGGCGCCAAAGGCAACGGCGCGCCGTTTCGCCAGGCCACCAGCCGTTCGGCCATGGGAACGGCATGGACCGGCGGAACCGGCAACGCATCAGCCTGCGGCACGGCGGGCGCCGGGTCGACCTTGCCTGCGCGCACCAGATCTTTCAGCCAGCCGCTCATGCGCTGCCCATCGGGCTGCGCAGCATCGTGCGGGTGCAGGGGAACGGGTGGAAGGTGGTCATCTGGCTTACGCTTTCATCACCAGCTTGGCCGAGACATGGCTCAGAATCGTCGCCGCAACCGCCGCGAACGCCGCCATGCCCCGGCCACCGGGATACCAGATCGGATAGGTCAGCGTCATCATCAACACCACGCCGACAGCGACCAATATCACATAGCGCGGGCGGGGTTCACCCGCGGTCAGAAGCCATTTCCAGTTCATCGGTTCATCCCCCTTCAGCCCAATGTCACCGCGGTGCCCGAGGCCGACACCATCAGCATGTTGTTGATGACCTCATAATCCAGATCGACACCGACAACCGCGTTCGCGCCCATTTCAGCCGCGCGTTCTTCCATTTCGCGCAACGCGGTGCGCCGCGCCTTGCCCAGTTCTTCCTCATAGGCCGCCGAGCGCCCGCCAACGATGTCGCGCACGCTGGCGAACAGATCGCGGAAGATGTTCGCGCCCAGAATCGCCTCGCCGGTGGTGATGCCGTGATACGTGCGGATCATGCGCCCTTCGACGCTGGGGGTCGTGGTGACAATCATGGATTTTTCACCTTCTTCTTGTAGGCGGTCAAAAGCCAGAACACGGCAAATCCGATCCC
>CAJQNQ010000315.1 GCA_905479725.1 uncultured Paracoccaceae bacterium
GGGCTTGAAAATATCATCCCCACCCTTGTCAATAATTCTTTCGATCGCCAGGTTGGCGACCGCATCAATTCTATCGGAAATTTCGTTTCCCAAAGCTCACACCGGCACTGTTTATTACGACAATATTGACGCGGCATGCAAGATGCGCACTGTCACGCGGCGCAGGTGCCTCGTCGCTCAAGCCAGCTGCCGCCGGAGCCAGGCGCTGGCCCCGGTCACCGCCTGAACCCCTTGCGGGATCGCGCGGCGGGCCGAGACGAAGGCATGGACCTGACCGGGGAAGCGCGCCACCTCGACCGAAACGCCCGCGTCCTGCAGCGCCTTTGCGTGGTTCAGCCCGTCATCCCACAGCGGGTCCTGCCCGGCGACGATCACATGCGCGGGGGGCTGAGCGGCCAGATGGGGCGACAGGATCGGTGAGACGCGCGGGTCGGCGCGATCAGTGCCCGAAGGCAGGTATTGGTCCAGATACCATTCGATTCGGTCGCGCGGCAAGACATAGGCGTCTTTCAGCGCCGCCATCGAGCGGGTGTTCATCGCCGCATCCACCGCCGGATAGATCAGCAGTTGCGCGCGCGGCAGGGGCAAGCCGGCTTCGGCCAGGTCATGCATCAGGACGGCGGTCAGGTTGCCGCCCGCGCTGTCGCCGCCCACCGCCAGCCGGTCGGGGTTCACCCCTGCCGCGCCATTCGCCAGCGCGTGCCAGGCGGCCAGCACGTCGTCGGGCGCGGCGGGGAAGGGATGTTCCGGGGCCAGCCGGTATTCCAGCGCGATGACCCGGATGCCGGCCTCGAGCGCGAGCTGGCCGCACAGCCCGTCATGGGTCTCCAGATCGCCCTGCACCCAGCCGCCGCCATGCACGAACAGCAGCGTGGCGCGATCGGGCTCCTGCGGGCGCGTATCATAGAGCCGCGCGGGCAGATCGCCCGCCGCACCGGGCAGCGTCAGCGCCTGCCGCGTGACACCCGGCGGGTTGGGCCGGTCGAATTTCGACGCCAGGACATGCAGGGACCGGCGGCTTTCCTCCAGCGTCGGGACCTCGCCGGGCACCCGAACCGCGTTGAACAGCGCCCCCAGCGCCTGCGCCTTGGGGTCCATGAGACGTCCGTCCACCTGTTTGCGACGCCCCGTCAGCGCCAGCGCCACAACCGATTCCGGCGCGTAGGCCAGCGCCAGTTTCAGCATCAAGCCTGCCTTGCCCGGCGCACCCGGTCCCTTGATGGGGCTCACCTGTTCTTCCCCTTGATCGTCGCCTTGACCATCTTTCCGAACGCCCGCTCCCTGCCGCGCCGTTCCTGCAGGCTGGCGTTGTTATGCGCGTCTTCGGCCACCAGCTTGCGCCAGCGTTCGACGCGCTGCGCGTCGATCTGCCCGGCGGCGATGGCCTGGCGCACGGCGCATCCCGGCTCGGTGTCGTGCAGGCAATCGCGGAATTTGCACCCCTGCGCGATCTCGGTCAGATCGTCGAAAACGGCCTCCAGCCCTTCGGTCACGTCGATCAGCTGCACCTCGCGCATGCCGGGCGTATCTAGCAGCCATGCGCCCCCCGAAAGCCGGTGCATGGCCCGGCTGGTTGTGGTGTGGCGGCCCTTGGCGTCATCCTCTCGCATGCCGCCGGTGGCCATGACCTGGCGCCCGGCCAGCAGGTTGACCAATGTCGATTTGCCTACCCCGGACGATCCCAGAAAGACCACTGTCTGCCCCGATCTGCACCAGGGCTGAAGGCGCGCGGCGCTGGCCGGATCCAGCGCGTTGACCAGTTCGATGCACAGGCTCCGATCCAGCGCCGCCGCTTGTTCGACGAAAGAATAGGGGTCGTCGCACTGGTCCGGCTTGGTCAGCACGATGACCGGCGTGACATCGGCCTGATGGGCCAGCGCCAGATAGCGTTCCAGCCGGGCGATGTTGAAATCCGGGTTGCAAGACGTGACAATGAACGCGGTATCCACATTCGCCGCGATCAGTTGCACCTGACGCCCCTCGCCGGCGGCACGGCGCTTGAACAGGCTCTGACGGTCCAGCAAGGCGGTGGCGCGGCCCGAGACGGCGTCAAACAGAACCCAGTCGCCCACCGTGGCGGCGCCCCCGGGATCGCCATCGGCGCCCAGCAGGGGCGGCATGGCGACTTCGGCCCCGGACCCCGGGCCCGCGCCCAACCCGATGATCTGGCGGCGATGAACCTGCATGATGCGGACCGGCACGCCGGCCTCCGTGCCCTGCTCGGCAAGCTGATTCTGAAAGAACGGTTTCCACCCCAGATCGCGCAGGGTGGTTGGGGTTTCGGGCGTGGCGCCCGTGTCGGAATTCGGCGTGATCATGATCGAAGGTCAGGGCCCGGGATTGAGAGGCACGCAGGTCGTGCGCGGCGATGCTAGCGCATCTTCGGCACCGCTGCTGCAAGAATCACGGGCCGGTGCGTTATTCGCGATTCAACGATTTTGGTGGTCGGGGGCGCGGGGTCACGCGCATCCGGCCTTCCAGCGCCATCGACGCCAACCGCCCGCCCGCCATGACCACCCGGAACAGCGCCCGCTGCCGGGGGCGCGTGACGGGGCGGCGGATGTCCAGCAGGATGGCGATGCGCGCATGGTCGCCGGGGTTCAGGACCTCGTGCGGGAAGGTGTCATCCCACAGCAATCCCTGCCCTTCGCGGTAGGGCACACGCTGGCCGTCAACCTCCAGCCACGGGCCGGTATCCGTGCCGCCCGCTGGCGCCAACAGGCACAGATGATAGCGCAGAATGCCGCGAAACGGGCCGCGGTGGCGCGGGATGTGCTTGCCCGGATCCAGATACGAGATCATCGCCGATGTCACTTCGCGATGACCGGCCAGGAACCCGGCCAGAACCGGCATCTGCGCGGCATTGGCGCGGATCACATGGCCATAGGATTTGACCACGAACAGGCGCCAGTTCTTGCCATCCTCCGCCGAAATCCGGGTTTGCGTGGTGGTAATATCATGAAATCGCGGGATGTTCGGGTTGTCGCCCAAGACGCGCAGGGCTTCATCCCGCAGCGCCCCGGTCTGCGCGGCCAGCGCGGCATGGGCCGGGAAATAGTGCCCCATGTCCAGAATGGCCGGCGTGTCGATATCGGCGTAGAGACGCCGGTATCGCGCCAGAATGCGCTGCCTGAGCTTGCTCACGTGGTGTCCGCTCCTGGTTTTGCACGGGTCGGTGCGGGCGACAGAATGGCAGGTCTTTATGGCGGTTCAAGGGCGCAGAGGGGACGACCGCCGAATGAAAAGGGGCGCCCCAGTGGACGCCCCTGACCTTCAGACTGTCTGCCCGGTTCAGCCGATGATGCTGTTCAGGGTGGCCGACGGGCGCATGATCGCCGTCACCTTGGCGGGATCGGCGTGGTAGTAACCGCCCAGATCCGCCGGCGACCCTTCGGCCGATTTCAGTTCGGCCAGGATCCTTGCCTCGTTTTCGGCCAGCGCCCTGGCGACGGGCGTGAAATGGGCCGCCAGA
>CAJQNQ010000316.1 GCA_905479725.1 uncultured Paracoccaceae bacterium
AGGCTTACCTGGTTGCCTTCGACCCTTGCCAGCGTGTGCTTGCGCCAGTTCTTGTCGTCGCGGTTCGGATAATCCTCATGCGCATGGGCGCCGCGCGATTCCTTGCGCGCTTCGGCCGAGACGATGGTCGCCAGCGCGCAGGGCATCAGGTTCTCCAGCTCCAGCGTTTCCATCAGGTCGGAATTCCACACAAGCGAGCGGTCGGTCACCTTCAGGTCGGGCATCTTTGCCGCGACCGCGGTCATCTTTTCAACGCCTTCGGCCAGCGTCTTGTCGGTGCGGAACACCGCCGCGTCCGACTGCATGGTCCGTTGCATTTCCAGCCGCAATTCCGCCGTCGGCACACCGCCATTGGCGTTGCGCAACCGGTCGAAACGGTCCACGGCGGCCTCGACCGAGAATTTCGAGGTCTCGCGGTTGGCGCTGTTCGGGTCGATGATCTGGCCCGCCCGGATCGCCGCCGCGCGGCCGAACACGACAAGGTCGATCAATGAATTCGAACCCAGGCGGTTCGCCCCGTGCACCGACGCGCAGGCGGCTTCGCCAACGGCCATCAGGCCGGGCGCGACGCGGTTCTGGTTTTCACCATCGGCGTTCATCACCTCGCCCCAATAGTTGGTGGGGATACCGCCCATGTTGTAATGCACCGTCGGCAAAACGGGGATCGGTTCCTTGTTCAGGTCCACGCCCGCAAAGATGCGCGCCGATTCCGATATGCCGGGCAGGCGCAGGGCCAGCGTTTCCGGCGGCAGGTGGTTCAGGTGCAGGTGGATGTGATCCTTGTTCGGACCCACGCCGCGCCCCTCGCGGATTTCCATCGTCATGCAGCGCGACACCACGTCGCGCGACGCCAGATCCTTGTAGGTCGGGGCGTAGCGTTCCATGAATCGCTCGCCCTCCGAGTTGGTCAGATAGCCGCCCTCGCCGCGCGCCCCTTCGGTGATCAGGCAGCCCGCGCCATAGATCCCGGTGGGGTGGAACTGAACGAACTCCATGTCCTGCAAGGGCAGGCCGGCGCGGGCAATCATGCCGTTCCCGTCCCCGGTGCAGGTATGGGCCGAGGTCGCCGAGAAGAACGCCCGGCCATAGCCGCCGGTCGCCAGCACGACCATCTTGGCGTTGAACTGGTGCAGCGTGCCGTCATCCAGTTTCCAGGCCAGAACCCCCGTGCATTCGCCATCATCGGTCATCAGCAGGTCCGTGGCGAAGTATTCGATGTAGAACTGCGCCTTTTCCTTCAGCGACCGGCCATAGAGCGTGTGCAGCATGGCGTGGCCGGTGCGGTCGGCGGCGGCGCAGGTGCGCTGCACTGGCGGGCCTTCGCCGAATTCGGTGGTATGGCCGCCGAACGGCCGCTGATAGATCTTGCCGTCCTCGGTGCGGCTGAACGGAACGCCGTAATGTTCCAGCTCATACACCGCCTTGGGGGCTTCGCGCGCCAGGTATTCCATCGCGTCGGTGTCGCCCAGCCAGTCCGAGCCCTTGACGGTGTCATACATGTGCCATTGCCAGCTGTCGGGACCCATGTTGCCCAGGCTTGCCGCAATGCCCCCCTGCGCCGCCACGGTGTGTGAACGGGTCGGAAAGACCTTGGTGATGCAGGCGGTTTTCAGGCCTTGCTCGGCCATGCCCAGCGTGGCGCGCAGCCCCGCGCCGCCGGCGCCCACGACCACGACGTCATAGGTATGTTCTTCGATTTGATATGCAGACATCGATCTTCCTCAGGCGCTGAACAGGATTTTGACGATCGCCAGAATTCCGGCGGCGGCCAGCGTGTAGCTGAACAGCTTGGTCAGGATCAGAAGCGTGACACGCGCCACTTTTCCGGGAACGTAATCCTCGATCACCACCTGGATGCCGATCGAAAAATGCCAGCACGCGACGCCAATGAACAGGATCGCCGTCAGCGCGTTGCCGAACTGGCCATAGGTGGCCACCAGCGCATCATAGCCACCGCCCAGAGCGCGGCCAAACGGGATCAGGAACAGGATTGTCAGCGGCACCAGCGCAGCAGAGGTCAGGCGCTGGATCCACCAGTGATGCACCCCCTCACCGGCCCGGCCCAGTCCATGAACGCGCGAATAATCGGTCTTGAAAGCCATGTTGTCCTCCGTCACACGATCAGCAGCGTCAGGATTGTCAGCACGACGGATCCGCCGATCACAACCCAGTTGGTGCGGTTCACGGTTTCCAGCTCGAACCCCTTGCCGAAGTCCCAGAAGAAGTGGCGGATGCCGTTGCAGAAGTGGAACCAAAGTGCCCACAACGATCCGACCAGCACCAGAATGCCAAGCCACGAGGACAGCAGCCAGTCGGCGGTGGCGAAATAGTCAGGTGAATAGGCCCCGGCGACAAACCACCAGACGATCAACGTCAATCCGCCGATCAGGGCAATGCCCGTGATCCGTGTCAGAATCGAAATGTTCGACACGAGCGGCAGGCGATAGACCTGCAAATGGGGGGAAAGCGGCCGGTTGCCCCGGTTCACGTCAGCCATGATCGGACCCTCTGGTTGTGTGGTGCGCGCGGCCTTTCGGCGCGCTGGCTTGACTGTTTCAATACCCGATTTTTCAAGCGAGTCACGGGTTCAATTGGGATTTGAGGCATTGTGTCCCACGGAATACCGAAAAAAGCGCAATGCGTGATCACAAAATTTCTGCGCGTGATCACATGATTGCGGTATCATGGATCTCCAGTGTCAAACCGATGTCAGACCGGCATCAGGGCCCAGTAATCCAGATCCAGCAGCACCTCCGGCCGATATTTGCCGTCATCGCCGCGCAGGCCACTGCCGCTGCCCGTGGTTGCCACCAGCCGCAACCGGATCGCCCCCACACCGGGTGCTCCGGTTTCGGCCTTGTCCAGAACTTCGGACCAGGCGCGCACAGTCATGCCTGAATGGCAAGGATTGGCATGGGCGCCGCCATTGATCGCCGCAATCATCTGCGCATTGGCCAGCCCGTTGAACGACAATGCCCGCGCCAGGCTGATGACATGCCCGCCATAGATCAGACGTTGTCCGTCAGGCCGGAATGTGGCGTCGAAATGCACCTTGGCGGTGTTTTGCCACAGCCTGGTGGCCAGCATGTGCTCGGCTTCTTCCACCGTGACGCCGTCGACATGCTCGATGATCTCGCCCAGGGCATAGTCGCCCAACCGATACCGCTCACCAGCCTGGGCGAAATCGTAGCGCGCGAAACTCAGCCCCTGCGGCACGACAAGATCGGCCGGCGCCACGGCCATCGACAACGCCGGCAGCACGGTTTGCGGTGCGGGCGCACCTGGATCCTGCTTGCGCACCATCACCCAGCGCACGTATTCCAGAACGGGCTCGCCGCGCTGGTTGGTGCCGGTTGTGCGCACATAGACCACGCCGGTCTTTCCGTTCGAATTCTGCTTCAGCCCGATCACTTCAGACTGCGAGCTCAGCGTATCGCCCGGATAGACAGGCCTCAGAAACCGCCCCTCGGCATAGCCCAGATTGGCCACGGCATTCAGGCTGATGTCAGGCACCGATTTGCCGAACACCGTGTGGAAAACGATCAGGTCATCCAGCGGGCTGGCCGGAAGGCCGCAGGCCTGCGCGAAAGCGTCGGACGAATAAAGCGCCCCGCGCGCCGGATAGAGCGCGTGATAGAGCGCGCGCTCGCCCCCCGATACGGTGCGCGGCACGGCGTGGCGGATCACCTCGCCCACGGAATAATCTTCAAAGAAACGGCCTTCATTGGTCTTCATCACGGATCCGCGCGCATCGGCGCCCTTTTCATCTTGCTCAAAATACTCTGGGGGAGACGCGCGCAGCGCGGCGGGGGCAACGCCCCCTGACCCCCAGGCAACGGTGGCCAACCGGAGGTAGGGCGGGGTTTTACCCCGCCGTCCCGGTCGCCTTACTGCACACCCAGTTTCATGCCGGGGTCATAGGTTCCCGGAACTTCCTTCGTCACAGCCTGCGCGCAGCGCATCACGCCCCGCGCCGCGTCGAACGCCATAGTGGGTGAGCCATGCAGCACCCATCCCTTGTGCAGAGCCTCGGACACCTTGTGACAAAAGGCCGAGGTGTCGTCTTCGGTCAACAGTCGATACAGTTGCATGATCTTATCCAAACGGGCTGGGGCCGATCCAGCCATGGATCAGGCCGACGATTCCGACAACCAGAACGGTTCCGACGATGGCGCCGATCTCCTTGCCGGGTTTGACATCGGGGTTCACGCTCCAGAACGGGTCGGCGCGGTTGATCAGATACACCGAGATCTGCGCCCAGACAAACAGCCCGCCGAACAGGATCAGCGCCGCCAGATCCCCCTTGACCAACAGATGCGCAATCGCCCACAGGCGCACGGCCCATAATTGCGGATGGCGCACCCAGCGGGTCACGGCGGTTTTCATGCCCGAAGCGGCGAACAGGTAAAAGGCCAGCAGGACCAGCAGGTTGTTGATGGACCGCGCGCCGCTCGGCGGGGTCCAAAGCGGATCGACCGGGGCCCAGCGGTAGCCCAGAACCATCAGCACGATCCCGGCCAGCGCCAGCGCGGCCACCAAACCCTTGCCGGCTTCGCCCATGGCGCCGCGCGGTCCGGGCGCCAGCCGTTTGAGCCAGTGTCCAAAGCTCCAGACCAGAAGGCCTGCTATCAGAATGACGTATCCCATGTGTCTACAGGGCCTTTTGCAGTTTCAAGATTGCCTCGGCGCGTGCCAGCGTTTGCCGGGCCGTGACAATATGCAGGTTTTCGACGATCTTGCCATCCACAACGGCCACACCCAGCCCTTTTGTCGTTGCCTCGTCAAAGGCGGCGATCTGGCGGCGGGCCAGGTCGATGGCGGCGGCGTCGGGTGCGAAGCTGGCGTTGGCGACATCCAGTTGCGCCGGGTGGATCAGCGTCTTGCCGTCAAAACCCAGATCGCGCCCCTGCTCGCATTCGGCGCGCAGCCCGTCGTCATCCTTGAACGCGTTGTAAACCCCGTCCACGGCGACGATCCCGGCGGCGCGGGCGGCCAGCAGGCAAGTTTGCAGCGCGCATTGCAGGGGCAGGCGATCGACGCGGAAGCGGCAGTTCAGGTCCTTGGCCAGGTCATTGGTGCCCAGCACAAAGCCCGCCATTCGCGGCGCGGCGGCGATGCTGGCGGCGTTCAGGATGCCCAGCGGGGTTTCCATCATCGCCCAGATGCGTGTGTCAGCGGTGCCGGGGTGGCTGTCCAGAATATCGGCCAGCTGCTGGATGTCGTCTGCCGTGTTGACCTTTGGCAGCAAGATCGCCTCGGGCCGCGCCGGGGCAAGCGCGTCGAGGTCATCGCGCGCCCATTCGGTATCGAACCCGTTGATCCGGCACAGCTTCGCGCGCGGGCCGAAATCGCTGTCCTGCAACGTTCGGGCCAGCAGGGCACGCGCGGCGGGTTTTTCGTCCACCGCGACGGCGTCCTCCAGATCGAAGATGATGGCGTCGCAGGCGAGGCCGCGCGCCTTGTCCATCGCGCGGGGTTTCGACGCTGGGATATACAGCACCGAACGGAAGGGGCGGTTGTCCATGGGTTTCTCCGACTTGAAACAATGTTGCGCGCAAACCATCAAATCCAGTCACAAATGGCAAGGGAAAATTTCTGCGATGCAGAACGACATGGCCGCAGCGGGCGCAACGCGCGGTGACTTTGCACGGGGTTTGCCACGATGCCGCACCCTGAGCGGACCTCTCAACAAAACGAAGGTCCGCCATGATCCGCCATCTTGCCCCTATCTTGATCGCCCCCGCCCTGATCGCCTTCACCCTGGCCACGCAGGCCGCCGCGCAAACCGTGCCCTGCGCCCCCCGGGAACGCGTGCTGAGCTTCGTCATCGACACGCGCGGTGAGCAAAGGCTGGCCACGGGCGCGGTGCAGAATGGCGCATCGATCGACCTCTTTGCCGCCGAATCGGGCAGCTGGAGCCTGGTTCTGAATTTGCCCGATGGCCGCGCCTGCCTGCTGGCCAACGGCGACCGGTTCGAAGCCACGCGCGGCCTGCAACCGGCGCGCGGCAACCCAACCTGAGCCCGCCGTCCGTGGGCAGGCACCGACGATCTGGTCAAAAAACGACGCTGGCAGCGTTAACAGCGGCACAAACCGCGATGCTGCATCGCCGCGAGGCTTGCGCGATCCCCTGCGAGGGCTTACGCAAGGCTCGAAAAAACGCAACTGACCGGAGACTCCCATGGCCAGACCCAAAATCGCCCTCATCGGTGCGGGCCAGATCGGCGGCACGCTCGCCCATCTTGCAGCGATCAAGGAGCTCGGTGATGTCGTCCTGTTCGACATCGCCGAAGGCATCCCGCAGGGCAAGGCGCTCGATATCGCCGAATCCGGCCCGGCCGAGGGCTTCGATGGCAATTTCAAGGGCACCAACGATTACGCCGATATCTCGGGCGCCGATGTCTGCATCGTCACCGCCGGTGTGGCCCGCAAGCCGGGCATGTCGCGCGATGATCTGCTGGGCATCAACCTGAAGGTCATGAAATCGGTCGGCGAGGGCATCAGGACCCACGCGCCGAATGCCTTTGTCATCTGCATCACCAACCCGCTGGACGCGATGGTCTGGGCGTTGCAGCAATTCTCGGGCCTGCCCGCGAACAAGGTTGTCGGCATGGCCGGCGTGCTGGATTCGGCCCGGTTCCGGCATTTCCTGGCCAGCGAATTTGGTGTCTCCATGCGCGACGTCACGGCTTTCGTGCTGGGCGGCCACGGCGACACCATGGTGCCGTCGGTGCGCTATTCGACCGTGGGCGGCATCCCGCTGCCCGATCTGGTCGACATGGGCTGGACCACGCAGGAAAAGCTGGACGCCATCGTGCAGCGCACCCGGGATGGCGGGGCCGAGATCGTCGGCCTGCTGAAGACCGGTTCCGCCTTTTATGCGCCCGCGACATCGGCCATCGAAATGGCCGAAGCTTACCTGCGCGACCAGAAGCGCCTGCTGCCTTGCGCCGCCTATTGTGACGGTGAACTGGGGGTGAAGGGCATGTATGTCGGCGTGCCGACGATCATCGGCGCCGGTGGCATCGAGAAGATCGTCAACATCAAGCTGAACGCCGAAGAACAGGAAATGTTCGACAAGTCGGTGGCGGCGGTTCAGGGCCTGGTGAACGCCTGCAAGGCGATCGACAACACGCTGGCCTGAGCCCGCAAACCCTGAAATGACCAACGCGCGCCCATAAGGGCGCGCGTTTTTTCATGCCGGTTCATTGTCGGGCGGTGGGGTCAGGCCGCGCCGCCGATCGCCATGAACTGATCCCACTCCAGCACCTCGGTGCCCGCGGGGCCGCGCGGCGATCCGGTATTCAGCGCCATCGCGCGCCCCAGATCGCGCACCCGGATCCCGCGATATTTGCGCAGTGGCCCGGCCAGCACCGGCGTCAACCACGGCCAGACCGCCAAGGCCACGGCTTGTGAGGCCCCGTAGCGGTTGGACGGTGTCAGGATCATGCTGGGATGAAACAGACTCAGTCGCGCGAAGCCCAGTGCCCGCAAACTGTCCTCCAGTT
>CAJQNQ010000317.1 GCA_905479725.1 uncultured Paracoccaceae bacterium
CCGGAAACGCCGCGGTGGAATTCCAGAGGATCGGGGCGAAGGCCCGGATCATGACCACGTGGTGTATCTAAAGCCCCGAGACCTGCGGATGCAGGGACCGGGTGCGCGCCGTATAGGCAGAGTCGCGGGGCTTGTCAACACGGTCCCGGGGGCACTTGGGTCTGGCGGGTTATTTAGGTCGCCATACCGCGTTGCCTGCCCGTTTCCACCTTGTTAGGGTTGCAGGGAACCAGCGAAAAGCCCTGCATGTCGATCGCCCGCCTTATCCGACGTTTTCGCCAGACGCGAAAGGCCCAGGTGGTCGGAATCTGCCGGTTTTCCTATCCCGCACTGGGCGGGTTCCAGGTGGTCCACGAGACGCCCGATCAGCGGGCCGAATTCCTGTATGCCAAGGAGCGGCTGGATGAACGGTTCCGCCTGTTCGAAGGCTTCACCCTGCCCAGCCTGCGCGCCCAGACGGACCAGGATTTCACTTTTCTGATCGTCATCGGTGATGACTTTCCACCCGAACGGCTGGAGCAGTTGCAGGCCTTGACCGCTGACATGCCGCAGGTTGTCATTCAGGCGCATCCGCCCGGACGGCACCGCACCGTGATGGCCGAGGCATTGAATTCGATCCGCCGGCGCGACCGGTTGTGCATCCAGTTCCGCCATGATGACGATGACGCCGTGGCGGTGCATTTCGTGGCGCGGTTGCGGCGCACGGTGCGGCAATGCTTTCCGCTGCTGTTGTCCTCGCATGTCATGGCGATCGACTATACGCGCGGTTTCAACGCCAGCGGCGGGCCGGACGGCATTGCCGCGCAGCCGGTCCAACGCCTGTTTCTGGGCGTGGCCTTCGCGGTGGTCGTTCGGCCCGATACGGAACTGACGGTGATGAACTTCACCCATTTCGACATCTGGAAACACATGCCGACCATCACCCGCAAAGACCCGAACATGTGGGTGCGCGGCGCCAATGACTTCAACGATTCGGGCGAGGCCCTGGCCCGCGATCTGGCCCCCCTGACCCCAGAGCAAGAGGCCATGTTCCAGCGCCGATTCGGCATCAATGCCGACCGGGTGCGCGCCATCTGGCGGCGCTGAGGCGCTCTCGGTTCAGGGTAAACAACCCGGTTCCCACGATCAGAGCCGCGCCGAACACCGTGATGACGTCCGGCCATTCGCCGAACACGACCCACCCCAGGATCAGCGCCCAGACGACCGCCGTATAGCGAAACGACGACACAAACCCCATCTCGCCGTGGCGGATGGCCATAACCGACAACACCAGCGCGATGACCAGAACGCTCGACGTGCCCGCCAGATAGAACAGGGCCGCCGGCGCGGGCATCACAAAGGCTTGGCCGGACGCGCCGATCAGTCCCAGCAGCATCACGCCAATGCCGTTCCAGAACGCCACCCGCAGCGTAGGCACACCGCCCGCCATGAGGCGCGTCATCAACTCGCGCACGGTAACAAACCCCATCGCGATCAGCGCAAATCCGGCATAGGGGTCAAACCCCTGCGCATCCGGCCGCACGATCAGCACAACACCGATGAAGCCCAGGGCGATGGCCAGCAGGCGGCGCCAGCCGACCGGCTCCCGGAACACCAGCGCCGCCGCCAGCGTCACGCTGAGCGGTAGCGACTGGGCAATGGCCGCAAGGTTGGCAATCGGCATGTTGTAGAGGGCTTGCAGGAAGAAATAGGCCGCGACGGTGTCGGCCAGGCTGCGTAGCCCCACAAGCAACCGGTCACGACGCGCCAGAGGCACCTTGAAGGCCCCGGCCCGATGCGCCAGCAGGAACAGGATCAGCGACACCGCGATCCCGCGCCACAGCAGGGTCTGGAAGAACGGCAGTTCAGGGGCCAGCAGCTTCATGAAACTGTCCGACACGGTGAACGCCGCCATCGCCGCCATCATCAGGACCGCGCCGTGCTGATTGTCGGTCATCATCATGCCCGGTCCCCGTCGGCCCGTCGGCCCGTCGCAGCTTCGCGCGCGCCAGAAAGAAAGAAAAGCCCCCGCAGCGCGGGGCTGCGGGGGCTCGTGTTCGGTCCGGCGTCAGACGCTCAGCGCTCGTCGCCCTCGGCCGGCTCGGCAAAGCCGTGATTCTCAACCTCGGCGACCACCAGCACCGCCTCGGCCTCGGCCCGGCGCTGGTCTATGACCACTTGGTCGCGGTCGGCGGCGATCTTGCGGGTTGCCGTGGCAACGCCGCCCGTGCCCGCCGGGATCAGACGCCCGACGATGACGTTTTCTTTCAAGCCTACCAGCTTGTCGCGCTTGCCCTGAACCGAAGCCTCGGTCAGCACGCGGGTGGTTTCCTGGAACGACGCGGCCGAAATGAAGCTGCGGGTTTGCAGCGACGCCTTGGTGATCCCCAGCAGGATCGGCTCGCCACGCGCCGGGCGCAGACCCATCGACTCGGCCTTTTCGTTGACCTCGTCGAACTCGAACTTGTCGACGGTTTCCCCCTTCAGCAGCGTGGTTTCGCCGCTGTCCAGGATCTCCCACTTTTGCAGCATCTGGCGCACGATCACTTCGATATGCTTGTCGTTGATCTTCACGCCCTGAAGCCGGTAGACGTCCTGCACTTCGTCGATCAGGTAGTTGGCCAGCGCCTCGATACCCAGAATACGCAGGATGTCATGCGGTGCGGGATTGCCATCCATGATGTAATCGCCGCGCTGCACGAAATCGCCTTCCTGCACGGGAATATGCTTGCCCTTGGGGACCAGATATTCCGCGCCCGCGGCGTTTTCGTCCACCGGTTCGATCGAGATGCGGCGCTTGTTCTTGTAGTCCTTCGCAAAGCGCACATAACCATCGACTTCGTTGATGATCGCGTGATCCTTGGGGCGACGGGCTTCGAACAGTTCGGCCACCCGCGGCAGACCGCCGGTGATGTCCTTGGTCTTGGCACCTTCGCGCGGGATCCGCGCGACAACATCACCCGGGCGCACCGACTGGCCGTCTTCGACCGACAAGATGGCATCGACCGACATCTGGTAGATCACCGGATTGCCCGCGTCGTTGCGCATCGGTTCACCCGATTCAGGGTCCATGACGATGATCTCGGGCTTGAGATCGCCACCCTTGGGCACCGAACGCCAATCGGTCACGATCTTCTGCGACATGCCGGTTGTGTCATCGGTTTCATCGCGCACCGACAGGCCGCTGATGAGGTCCACGAACTTCGCCGTCCCCGCCTTTTCGGCGATGATCGGCAGGGTATAGGGATCCCATTCATACAGCTTGTCGCCGCGCTTGACCTTGCTGCCTTCGCGGACGTGCAGCTTGGCGCCGTAGGCCAGCTTGTGCGCGACCCGTTCGACGCCGTTTTCGTCGATGATGGCGATCTGCATGGACCGGCCAAGAACGATCAGCTCACCCGCCGCGTTTTCCAACACGGTGGTGTTGCGGAATTCGATCTTGCCCTGCTGGCCGGCCTCCTGGAACGACTGGCTGCCGCCCTGCGCGATGCCGCCGATGTGGAATGTCCGCATCGTCAGCTGTGTGCCGGGTTCACCAATCGACTGCGCCGCGATGATCCCCACCGCTTCGCCCTGGTTGACCAGGGTGCCGCGCGCCAGGTCACGGCCATAGCACCGTGCGCAGACGCCTTCTTCGGCCTCGCAGGTCAGCGGACTGCGGATCTTGACCGAGGCAATGCCCGACCCTTCAACCGCATCCGCGTCACGCTCGTCGATCAGCGCGTTGCGTTCGACGATCACCTCACCGGTTGCCGGATGGGTGATGTCCTCGGCGGCGACGCGGCCCAGAACCCGCTCGGACAGGCTGGCAACCACTTCACCGTCATTGATCGCCGCCGACGCGGTGATCGACAGTTCGGTGCCGCAATCCGCCGCGCGCACGATGCAATCCTGCGCAACATCCACCAGACGACGGGTCAGGTAGCCCGAGTTCGCGGTTTTCAGCGCGGTATCGGCCAGACCCTTGCGGGCGCCGTGGGTCGAGTTGAAGTATTCAAGAACAGTCAGACCTTCCTTGAAGTTCGAGATGATCGGCGTTTCGATGATCTCGCCAGACGGTTTGGCCATCAGACCACGCATCCCGCCCAACTGCTTCATCTGCGCCGGAGACCCCCGCGCACCCGAGTGGGACATCATGTAAAC
>CAJQNQ010000318.1 GCA_905479725.1 uncultured Paracoccaceae bacterium
GATATACATGTCCGACGCACGCCCGGTCAGGTAGACATAGCCGTCCTCGTCCATGTGCCCCAGATCACCGGTGCGGAACCAGCCGTCACGGAAGGATTTAGCGTTGGCCTCGGGGTTGTTGAAATACCCCGCGAACACGGCCGGACCGATGGCGCAGATCTCGCCGGTTTCCAGCGGGTCGCATTCGCTGCCATCCTTACGCTGGATCTGCACTTGCATCCCGGTGCGGGCAAAACCGCAGGTTCCGGGCCGCGCGTCGCCATCGATGGAATGCTGCGACGCCGGCAGCACGGTGATGTTTCCAGTGACCTCGCCCAGCCCGAAATATTGCACCAGAACCGGGCCCAGCTTTTTCAGCGCGGCGATCTGATCGGCGCGATACATCGGCGCGCCGGCGTAGATCACGTGGCGCAGGCTGGAATGGTCATGTTGATCCACCGCGGGGTGTTCGACCAGCAGTTTGACGATGGTCGGCACGGTGAACATGTTGGTGATGCGGTGTTGTTCGACCAGAGCCCAGATTTGCGCCGGATCCATTTTCGCACCCGAAGGCAGCACCGACACCACGCCATGCGCGACCTGCCCCAGCAGATGCACGCCCGCGCCATGCGACAGCGGCGCGACGATCAGCGAGGCGTCATCGCTGCCCCAGTCCGGCCCGGTGCCGGGCATCAGGTCGCACAGGTGGTTGGTTGTGACAAAGCCCATCTGGCCATGGGTCAGCACGGCGGCCTTGGGCCGGCCCGTGGTGCCGGATGTGAAGAAGAACCAGCACGGATCATCGCGCTGAACGGCCGCGGCGGGGCGGGATTGGCCGATGAACGGGGCGATCAGGGTTTCATAATCGTCCGCGAAATCGCTGGCGCCGATGGAGATGGTAAAATCCAGCGTCGGGGCGCAGGCGGCGGCATGAGCGGCGAATTCCGCCCCCACCAGAAGCCCGCGTGCCTGTGATGATTGCACCAGAAAGGCCACGTCATCAGGCGTTTGGCGGAAGTTGGCGGGCACCCAGATGCAGCCCGCGCGCCAACAGCCGAACATGGCCTCGACCATCTGGTTGTTGTTGGCCGATTGGACCAGAATGCGGTCGCCTTTTTGCACGTTGAACCGCCGTATCAGCGCCTCGGCAAAGGCGGCGGCGCGGGCCTCTGTCTGCGCCCAGGTCCAGGTTTGATCGCCCCAGATGAAAGCCGGCGCATCCGGGTGGCGGCGGGCGGTATCGGTCAGGAAATGCGACAGGTTCATCACCCGGGCGGACACCGGCGCGATGCCCTGCGACAGATCGATCCTCATTTCACGCGCTCCAGGATGGAGCAGTAATTGGCCACCGCAAGGCCACCCATGTTGAACACCGCGCCCAGGTTTGCGCCCGGCACCTGCATGTCGCCGGCATCGCCCGACAGCTGCATCGCGGCCATGACGTGCTGCGACACGCCGGTGGCACCAATGGGATGCCCCTTGGATTTCAGCCCGCCCGAGGGGTTCACCGGCAGCTTGCCGTCCATCGCGGTGAGGCCGTCGCGGATCACCCGGTGCCCTTGCCCGCGTTCGGCCAGGCCCATGGCCTCATATTCCAGCATCTCGGCGATGGTGAAACAGTCGTGGGTTTCCACGAACGAGAGGTCATCAAGACTGGCCTTCGCGCCCTCAAGCGCCCCGGCCCAGGCCTTGCGCGCGCCGGTCATGTCCAGGACGTCGCGCCGGGACATCGGCAGAAAGTCATTCATCTGCACCCGCGCGCGAAAGCCGATGGCGCGGTTCAGGGTGGCGGCGGTTTCGGCATCGGCCAGAACCAGAATCGCCGCGCCGTCGGACACCAGCGAGCAATCGGTGCGCCGCAGGGGCCCGGCAACATGGGGGTTCTTGTCGGACACGGTGTTGCAGAATTCGAACCCGAAATCCTTGCGCATATGGGCGTAGGGGTTGTTCATCCCGTTCTTGTGGTTCTTGGCGGCGATCATCGCCAGCGCGTCGGATTGATCGCCGTATTTCTGGAAATAGCTGCCCGCGACCTTGCCGAACAGCCCGGCGAAACCGGCGGGCACATCGGCTTCCTCGGCCACATAGGACGCGCCCAGCAGGATGTCGCCGACCTCGGCCGTGGGGGTTGCGGTCATCTTTTCCGCGCCGACCACCAGCGCGATCCGCCCGCGCCCGCTTTCGATGAAATCCAGCGCGCCATACAGCGCGGCTGAACCGGTCGCGCAGGCGTTTTCATAGCGGATCGCCGGGACATGGCGCAGTTTGTCCTCGGCCAGTGCGACCAGCGCGCCCTGAAAATCCTGCCGGCTGAACCCGCCGTTGAAAACGCCGACGAATATGCCGTCAACATCCTCGGCACCGATCCCGGCATGGTCCAGCGCGGGGGCCAGGATCTCGGCGATCAGGTGTTCGGTGTCGGGCTGTTCGGACTTGCCGAACCGGGAATGGCTCCAACCGACGATCTGCGCGTGTGTCATGGATCTGTCCTTTCGCTGCCGTTTTTCCGCTTGGCAGGAATGCAACACATCGCGCGGGCTTTGCCCAGAGGGCACGGGCAATAACCTTGCGCGCTGGACAGGGGCAAAGCGGCTGCCGTATCCCCATGGGCAGTCATGCAAACCGCACCCGAACCCCCCGCGATCGACGCCGTGGTCATTGGCCGCAACGAGGGCGCGCGGCTGATCGCCTGCCTTCAGTCCCTGTCCGGGCAGGTGCGCCGGGTGATCTATGTCGATTCAGGCTCCACCGATGGCAGCGTTCAGGCGGCAACCGATGCCGGTGCAGCCGGTGTCGCGCTGGACATGAGCCTGCCCTTCACCGCCGCGCGCGCGCGCAACGCCGGGCTGGCGGCGCTGGCCGATGATCCGCCGCGCTACGTGCAGTTCATCGACGGCGACTGCGCGCTGCGCGACGGGTGGATCGGCGCCGCTGCGCGGGTGTTGCAGGACGCGCCGCGCGTGGCGGTGGTCTGCGGTCGGCGGCGTGAGAGGTTTCCCCAGGCCAGCCTTTACAACGCCATGATCGACGCGGAATGGGACACGCCGGTCGGCGAGGCGCTGGCCTGCGGTGGCGATGCGCTGATGCGCTACGACGTGGTGGTGCGGGCGGGCGGCTACCGCGAGGATCTGATCGCCGGCGAGGAGCCGGAACTGTGTCTGCGCCTGCGCAAGGAGGGCTGGCAGATCCGCCGGATTGACGCGGAAATGACCTGGCATGACGCCGACATGCACCGGTTCAGGCAATGGTGGAAACGCGCAGAGCGCGCGGGCCATGCCTTTGCCGAAGGGTCGGCGCGGTTTTCCACGCCGCAGATGCCGCATTGGGCGGCCGAGACACGGCGTATCTGGATCTGGGGCCTGGGGATTCCGCTTTTTGCACTGCTGGGATCGCTGCTGCACCCGGCGGCGGTGCTGGTGCTGCTGGCCTATCCGCTTCAGGTGCTGCGCCTGTCACGGTCCATGGGGCTGAAGCCCGCGTTTTTCAGCACGCTGGGCAAGCTGGCCGAAGCCGTGGGTGCGCTGCGTTTCCATGCGCGGCGCCTGACGCGCGGCAAGGCACGGTTGATCGAATACAAATAGGCGGTAGGGCGGGGTTATACCCCGCCATCGCTCCACCGTTGCCGGCAGGCGCGCAACGCGTATCCCGGCAGGATCAGCGCGCATTCGGCATAGCGTTTGAACAGCCGCCGCGGGTTCGACATCATCCGCCAGGCCCATTCCATGGCAATCGCGCGCACCCATTGCGGCGCGCGGGTCTGACGCCCGGCCAGAAAGTCCAGACTGGCGCCGATGCTGGCAAACCCCATGCGCGGCGCCAGCTTGCGGCCCAGCGCGGCAAAGGCTTCCTGCTTGGGGGCGCCCAGCGCGATGAACACCAGACCGGCGCCTGATTTCACCAATTGATCCAGAATGACGACGGCATCGTCCCCCTGGGGATCAAATCCCATGGGCGGTGCGATCCGGGCGGCGATGGTCAGGCCGGGAACCGCCTGTTTCATCGCCTCGGCGGCTTGCGCCAATGCCTCGTCGGTGGAACCCATGAGCGCGACGGAAATGGCGTTCCTTTCCGCCAGCGCGGCCAGCGGCAGCACCACGTCCGATCCGGGAACCAGCGATACCGGCCGCCGCGCAACGCGCGACAGCCAGACGATGGGATTGCCATCGGCGCAGACCAGATCCTGCGCCGCATAGGATTGGCGGAACGCGGGATCGCGCGACAGTTTCACCAGGTGATCCAGGTTGATCGTCGCCAGCGCATAGCCTTCGCCATTCCGCATGCGGCGGCGCACCTCGGTCAGCAATTCCCCCGTATCGGGGATATTCACCCGGATTGTGTGGGGCGGAAAGGAAAACTCCACGAAAACCTCATACTATGACCGCATTTTGCCGCAAGATTGAAACCGATACGCAGACAGTATCGGGAAACTTTGTTAAGAATTGGGCACAGTATCATCAAACCCCCGGCAAGGGGCGACAGGCTGAGAGGCACGGCAGAATGAGGGCGCGTTTGGCGCCGCTGCGTCACAAAGGCGCGCGGGCATGATCCAGATCGGCAATACCACGGCGCTGTTGGCCTTGCTGGGCTGGCCGCTGATGGCTGTCTTTCTGTTCAGGAAACTTCCGTTCGAGCGGGCGCTGATCTGGTCGATTCTGGGCCCCTATATGTTCCTGCCACAGATTTCGGCCATTGACCTGCCGATCGTGCCGGCACTGAACAAGGAAACCATTCCGAACCTGATGGCGTTTGGCATCAGCCTGGCGGTCTGGGGAAAGATGCCCGAGCTGTTCCCCAGGGGCTGGGTTGGGCGCATCCTGCTGGTGCTGTTCATCGTCAGCCCGGCGATCACGGTGCTGACCAATCTGGAGGCCGTGCCGTTCGGCGTCGATACTTTCGGCACCATGCGCCTGGTGGACCCAAACGCGCTGGAGGTCTGGGGCCTGCCCGGGTTGCGCATCTACGATTCCATCTCCGCGCTGGCGCAGCAGGTGTTCCTGATGCTGCCCTTCTTTCTGGCGCGGATTGCGCTGCGCTCGGAACAGGCGATCCGGGAAATCCTGATCGCGCTGGTCATCGCTGCCGGGATCTATGCCCTGCCCATGCTGTGGGAGGTGCGATTCAGCCCTCAGCTTCACACCAGACTTTATGGCTTCTTTCAGCATGACTTTGCCCAGGCCATGCGCAACGGCGGCTTCCGGCCCTTCGTTTTCATGCCGCATGCCCTGTGGGTGGCGTTCTTTGCCTTCATGTGCACGATGGCGGCGGCGGCCATGGTCAGAGAGGCCGAATCCAGGGCAAAACTGAAACGGTTCTTGATCGTTGTCGGCATCTTCGGCCTGGTGGTCATCACCAAGTCCATGGGCGCACTGGTCTTTACCGTGGTTTTCGTTCCCGCCGTGTTGCTGCTGAAGCCCCGGGCCCATCTGGCGATCTCGGCAGTGCTGGTGGTTGTGGTGCTGGCCTATCCGTTGCTGCGCGGCTCGGGCGCGGTGCCGACGGCCGAGCTGGTCGCCTTCGTCGAAAGCTTCAACGAGGAGCGCGCGCAGTCGCTCAATTATCGATTCACCAACGAGGACCGCATCCTGGCCCATGTCGAGGCCAAGCCGCTGTTCGGCTGGGGCGGCTGGGGGCGATTCATGGTCTATGATCCGGCAACAGGCCGAACACAGTCGATCGTCGACGGTCAGTGGATCATCACCATCGGGCATTACGGCTGGCTGGGCTATATCGCCATGTTCGGGCTACTGGCCCTGCCGGTTCTGAGCCTGTGGTGGCAGGCCAGAAAACCGCAGGCCCCACCGGTGCCGATCGCCGTGTCGACGCTGGGCCTGATTCTGGCGGTCAACATGGTGGACCTGTTGCCCAACGCCACGCTGATCCCGTTCACCTGGCTGATGGCCGGGGCGCTATTGGGATACGCCGAAGCCCTGAAAACCACCATCGTCGCCGCACGGCAAGAGCGGATGCGGCAAGCGCATTCCGGCGTGGCACTGGGCGTTTCTCGCCCGGCCGACCGCCCCGGGCAGCCGCCGGTCAAAGGGCGCCGCACCGTGCTGTAGGGCGCCGCCACCTTTACGCCCGAATTGCGGGCAACTCTTGCCCCATTGAATTGATTGTTTCCAATCCATGTTCCGAACGTTCAGGTAAGCCGATGTCCGCCGATCCCCAGTCTTCCGTCAGCGAGTCCGATATTGCCATTGTCGGCATGGCCGCGCATCTGCCCGGTGCCGCGTCGATCGACGAATACTGGCACAACCTGCGCGCCGGGTTGCGCTCCATCCGCCGCCTGGACGAGGACGCGCTGCTGGCCGCTGGCGAGGATCCGGCGCTGATGCGCCAACCCAACTACGTGCCCTTTGCCGCGCCGCTGGACCGGTTTGCCGAATTCGACGCCGAATTCTTCGGGTTTTCGCCCAAGGAGGCCGCCATCCTGGACCCGCAGCACCGCCAGTTCCTGGAAGTGGCGTGGGAGGCGCTGGAAAATGCCGGTCACATGCCCGAGAATTTCGACGGCAATATCGGCGTCTATGCGGGCTGCGGGATGGGCAGCTACTTCTATTTCAACATCTGCTCGAACGCCGATCTGGTGCGCGATGTCGGCATGTTCCTGTTGCGCCACACCGGCAATGACAAGGACTTCCTGTCCACCCGCATCAGCCACATCTTCGACCTGCGCGGTCCGTCGATCAACGTGCAGACCGCCTGTTCCACTTCGCTGGTCGCGCTGCATTACGCGGTGCAGGCGCTTCTGTCGGGTGAATCCGACATGGCGCTGGCGGGCGGTGTGACCATCGAACTGCCGCAGGGCCGCGGGTATCTGCACAAGGAAAACGAGATCCTCTCGCCCGATGGCGAATGCCACGCCTTTGATCACCGCGCGCAGGGCACGGTGTTCGGTTCCGGTGCCGGGTGCCTGGTGCTGAAACGGCTCGACGATGCGATCCGCGATGGCGATCATGTCTGGGCCGTGGTCAAGGGAAGCGCGATCAACAACGACGGCGCGCAAAAGGCCGGCTATCTGGCGCCCAGCGTCGAAGGGCAGGCGCGCTGCATCGCCGAGGCGCAGGCGGTGGCCGACATCACCGCCGACACTGTGGATTACGTCGAATGCCACGGCACCGGCACCTATCTGGGCGATCCGATCGAAGTGGCCGCGCTGACCGAAGCGTTTCGCGAAACCACCGATGAAACCGGGTTCTGCAAGATTGGATCGGTGAAAACCAATATCGGCCATCTGGACACCGCCGCCGGCGTGGCCAGCGTCATCAAGGTGGCCTTGTCGCTGCACAACAGGGAAGTGCCCCCGTCTCTGGGTTTCGAGGCGCCAAACCCGACGATTGAATTTGAGACCTCGCCCTTTGCGGTGAACGCCGTGCTGACCCCCTGGGACAGTCGCGGCCACCCGCGCCGCGCCGGGGTGAACAGCCTGGGCGTGGGCGGCACCAATGCCCATGCGATTCTTCAGGAAGCGCCTGAACGCCCGGCAAGTGGCGATAGCGATTGGCCATTTCAACTGCTGACCCTGTCGGCGCGCTCGAAATCCACGCTGGATGCACAGGCGGCGAACCTGTCCGCCCATCTGCGCGGCGCACCGCAACAGAACCTGGCCGACATCGCCTGGACGCTCAAGAACGGGCGCCGCGCCTTTGACAAGCGCCGCGTGGTGGTGGCGCAAACCCATGACGAGGCCGCAACGCTGCTGGAGGCCGACAACCCGCAGCGCGTGTTCACCCATACCGCGCTGGACAGCCCGGATGTCGTGTTCCTGTTCCCTGGCGGCGGCGCGCAGTTCGCCGGCATGGCGCGCGATCTTTATGAGACAGAGCCGGTCTTTGCCGAATGGATGGACAAGGGGTTGGAGATCCTGCAACCGCGTCTGGATTATGACATCCGCGCGCTCTGGCTGCCCGAATCAGGGGCCGAGGACGCCGCGAATGCGGCGCTGAAAAAACCGTCGGTGCAGCTGCCGCTGATCATGATCGCCGAATACGCGCTGGCGCGGATGTTCATGGCCTGGGGCGTGCAACCCGCCGCGCTGGTTGGTCATTCGATGGGCGAAAACACCGCCGCCTGCCTGGCCGGGGTGATGAGCTTCGAGGATTGCATCGCGCTTGTTCACCTGCGCGGCATGCTGTTCGATACCGTGCCCGCCGGTGGCATGGTGTCGGTGCCGCTGTCGGTGAAGTCCCTGACGCCCTATCTGGGCGATCTGGACATCGCCAGCATGAACGCGCCGGAACTGACCGTGGTATCCGGCCCAGACGCCGATCTGGACGCGCTGTCCGCGCGGTTGCTGGCCGACGGATTCGAAACCCAGCGCATTGCCATCGACATTGCCGCGCATTCCCGGATGCTGGATCCGATCCTGGACCGGTTCCGCGCTTTCCTGGCCTCGATTCCGTTAAGCCCGCCGCGCCTGCCGATCATCTCCAACCGCACCGGCCTGCCGCTGACGGATGAGCAAGCCACCAGCCCGGATTACTGGACGCAGCACCTGCGCGGCACGGTGATGTTTGCCGAATGTGTCTCTACGCTTGCCGAAAAGCCCAATCGCATCTGGCTGGAAGTCGGCCCGGGCAAGGCGCTGTCCTCGCTGACCCGGATGCATGGCGCGGTGCCGCCGCAGCAGGTTCTGGCCGCGCTGCGCCATCCTGAGGAGGACATCGCCGACGACCTTTACCACATGGGCCTGCTGGGCCGCATCTGGGCGCTGGGCGGCGCGTTCGACTGGTCACAGATCTGGGGCGATGCACGGCGCAACCGCGTGCCGCTGCCGACCTATCCGTTCGATCGGCGCGAATATTTCATCGCCCCCGCCAAGCCCCGCGCGGATACCGTCACCGCCATCCCCGCGCGGATCGACAGCGTGGAACAGATGGGCACCCGGCTGGGATGGGTGCCGCGCTCCGCTTCTGTGGATCTGGATGTCGAGACCGAACTGGATGACGCCCCGCCCGAAACCTGGCTGATCTTTGCCGATCAAGATGGCATCTCTGCGCCGCTGATCGCGCGGCTGCGGGCGGCCGGGCAAAAGGTGATCGAAGTGCAGGGCGGCGATTCCTTCCGCCGGCGCACCGACAGTGTTTACTCGCTGCCCACGGAGCGCGGGCGCGAAGGCTATGACCAGTTGATCCAGGACCTGGTGCATCGTGGCACCGTGCCGACCCGCATCGCCCATTTCTGGCTGGCCAGCGGCGAAGAGCGTTTCCGCCCCGGCTCGAACGCGTTTCAGGCGCATGTGGAGCAGGGGTTCTATTCGCTGATGTTCCTGGGGCAGGCCATCGCCGCCGAGGGGCTGGACGACATGCACATGACCGTGATCACTGCCGGCGCCGCGCAAGTGAAGGATGAACCCCTGCGCTGGCCCGAAAAGGCAATGATCGCCGGACCGGCCCGCGTGATCCCGCATGAAATGACGGGGATGAGCGTTGCGACGCTGGACATCGAACCGCGCGCCCGCAAGCGTGGCGGCCACCCTGATCTGACCCAGGCGCTGCTGGAGGAGCTGTTTGCCGAGCCCGGCAACAGTGTCGCCGCGCTGCGGGGTGGCAAGCGGTTCGAACAGCGCCTGCGCCCTCAGCCGCTGACCGAAACCCCCGATCTGCCGCAGGGTGCGCCTTGGGTGATTACCGGCGGCTTTGGCGGGATCGGCCAGACGGTGGCCGAAGCGCTGGTCAAGACCTCGGGCGCGAAGCTCGCGCTGATCGCCCGCACCGCCCTGCCCGATCGCGGCGATTGGGCGGCGCGGTCCGAAAACCCCGCCGACCCCGTGGCGCGCCGCATTCTGGCGGTCGAACTGCTGGAAGCACTGGGCGCCGAGGTCATGGTCATCGCCGCCGATGTCTGCAACATCGACGAGATGCGCACCGCGCTGGAGCAGGTGCAAGACCGCTTCGGCCGCATTCACGGTGTGATCCACGCCGCCGGCGCAATCGATGACGCGCCCTTG
>CAJQNQ010000319.1 GCA_905479725.1 uncultured Paracoccaceae bacterium
CATTCGTGATCCCCGCTGCACTGGACCTGCCCCTGGGCGGCGCGCACGCCATGAAAGGACCCTGACATGACCCCTGCCCTGCGTTTCGAAGGGATCTACACGCCCGTCGTGACCCCGTTTCACGACGATTTCAGCATCAACCGGGGCGCATTGGCCGATGTCATCGACCGGTTGCTGGATCACGGCGTTCATGGGCTGATCGCTGGCGGATCGACCGGTGAGAACTACGCCCAGACCGTGGCCGAGCGGATCGAGATCGCGCGCTTCATGACTGAGCGCGCCAAGGGCCGCGCGCAGATCATCGTCGGCACAGGCGCGATGCTGACGCCCGATTCCATTGCGCTGGCCGAAGCCGCGCGCGACATGGGCGCCGATGCCATACTGCTGGCCAGCCCGCCCTATGCCGTGCCGACCGAGCGCGAAAACGCCCTGAACGCGCTGGCCATCGACAAGGCCGCGAACCTGCCGGTGATGCTGTATAACTACCCCGGCCGGACTGGCACGATGATGGGCGACGAGTTTCTGGACCACGTCGGGCGGTCGCGCAATTTCTGCGGGATCAAGGAAAGCTCGGGCGATATCAACCGGGTGCACACGCTGGCACGCGATTACCCGCATATCCAGCTGGGCTGCGGCATGGATGACCAGGCGCTGGAATTCTTTGCCTGGGGCGCACCGTTCTGGGTCTGCGGCGGCTCCAACTTCCTGCCGGCTGAACATCTGGCGCTTTACAACGCCTGCGTGATCGAGGGTGATTTCGCCAAGGGCCGGCGCATCATGTCTGCGCTGCTGCCGCTGATGCGGGTGCTCGAACAAGGCGGCAAGTTTGTGCAGACGATCAAATACGGCGTCACGGTGCAGGGCATCGACACCGGCGCCATCCGCCCGCCCCTGAAGGGGCTGAACAAGGACGACGAAAGCGCCCTGGAACAGGTGATGCGCGTGCTTCAGAAAACCGTAGCCGATATCGTGGCCGAGGGGTGAGATCATGGACCTGCTGACAAAGGAAGACCGCCGCGCCATCGCCACAAACAACACCGAAAACCAGGACCCCATGGCTGCGCAGGCCGCCAACAGGTCTGGCGAGGACGACACCAAAGGGCCTTTCAGCGGCTTCAGGCAATCCGGCCTAGGCGCGGGCAACGGATTCCTTCGCGCGCAGGACCGGCCTGCCTTGCCGAAACCAATCCGGATCAACCTGGCCGATGACGCGGATGGGGCCATCGCATGACCGGCCGCATCGGGTTCATCGGCACCGGGCATATCGCCGCGCCCATGGCGCGCGCTCTGGCGCGCGACGGGCATCGGGTGGTTGTGTCCGAACGCAACGCAGCGGTCGCGGCAAGGCTTGCCGACGCGTTCGAGACCCTGAGCGTGGCGCCCAATCAGGCCGTGGTCGATGCCTGCGACACGGTATTCCTGTGCCTGCGCCCCGCACTGGCCCAAACCGTCCTGCCGGGGCTGGATTTCTGGCCAGGCCAGCGCATCGTGTCGGTGATGGCCGGGGTTCCGGCGGCGGATCTGGCCGCATGGTGCGCGCCGGCAACCGATATCAGCATCATGATCCCGCTGGGATTTCTGGAACAGGGCGGCTGCCCGCTGGCGGTCTATCCCAACGGCGCGGCCATCACCCCGCTGTTCGGCGCCAGAAACCCGGTTGTCGACGTTCCGACCGAATCCGCGCTGAACAGCCATTTCGCCATCTGCGCGCTGGTTCCCGGCCTGTTGGCGATGCTGGAAACCGGGGCGGACTGGCTGGCCGCCAAGACAGGCAACGCCGATGACGCGGCGCTTTACACCACGCAGCTTGCCGCCGGGTTCCTGACGGCGATGGGCAAGCATGCCGGCTGCCTGACGGCGGAGAAAGAAGCGCTGGCCACGCCCGGCACCCTGAGCCTGATGATGGTTGACGGGCTGACCAAAGGCGGCGCGATTGACGCGCTGACGCAGGCCCTGGATGCCATCGACACCCGGCTGAATCCCGCCACACAGACCTGAGCGCCCGCCATGACCGCCTATCACGCCAAGCGCCTGCCTTGCCACCTCGGCCCCGCCGCGTGGAGTGCGATCTTGCCGGACCAGCCCCCGGCTACACCCCTGACCAGCGACACCACCGCCGATTTCGTCATCATCGGCGCGGGGTTTGCCGGGCTGTCGGCGGCGCGGCGGCTGAAGCAGTTGCAGCCGGGCGCGCGGATCATGGTGCTGGACGCCGGGCGTATCGCCGAAGGCGCGGCGGGGCGCAATTCCGGCTTCATGATCGACCTGCCGCATGATCTGCAATCCGACGACTATGCCGGGGCGGGCGATGACCACGCGGTGACGGCGCTGAATCGGCAGGCCATCGGCTTTGCGCGACAGGCTGTGCAGGACTACGGCATCGATCGCGCGTTCTTCGATCCTGTGGGCAAGATCAACGGGGCGGCCAGTGCCCAGGCCGACGGCCACAACGCCACCTATGCCCGCCACCTGACCGCCCTGGGTGAGGCACATGAGCGGCTGGACGCGCAGGCGATGCACGCCATCACCGGCAGCCGCCACTACCGCTCGGGCCTGTTCACGCCGGGCGCGGTGACGCTGCAACCCGCAGGCTATGTGCGCGGGCTGGCGCGGGGCCTGGCGCGGGCGGGTGTCATGATCCACGAAGGGTCAGCGGTCGCCGGCTTTCAGCGCGCCGGGCCGGATTGGTCTGTCCAGACCGCGCAGGCGCGGATCACGACCCCGCGCGTGATCCTGGCCAATAACGGCCACCTGGAAAGCTTCGGGTTTGAACGCGGGCGGCTGATGCACCTGTTTCTTTATGCCGTGATGACCCCGGACCTGGATGCCGATCAACGGGCGGCGTTGGGCGGTCTACCCCGCTGGGGTATCACCCCGTCGGATCCGATGGGCACCACCGTGCGGCGCATCGACACCGCGCAGGGCGGCAACCGGATCATCACCCGCACCTGCGCCAGCCTGCGCCCGGGGATGGCGCCATCGGATGCGGGGTTGGCGCGTGCCCGCCGCATCATGCAGCGCAAGTTCGACGCGCGCTTCCCGGCGCTGGCCGGGATGCGCATGGAATACGCCTGGGCCGGGCCGCTCTGTTTAAGCCTGAACGGCGTGTCGGTGATGAAGCCGCTGGACGACGGGGTGTTCGCGGCCTGCGTGCAAAACGGGCTGGGCACCGCACGCGGCACCCTGACCGGGATCGGCGCGGCCGAACTGGCCTGCGGCGTCAGCAGCGATATCACCCGCCATTTCGGCACCCAGGCGCCGCCCCGCAAATTGCCGCCGCAACCGGTTCAGACGCTGGGGGCCAACGCGGTGATCCGGTTCCGGGAATGGCGCGCGCGGGAGGAATAACCCCCGGAACACCCCCGGCCCGGGCTCCATTCAGGCATTGGCATGGAGTTTAGGCATAGCCATAGACCGGGGCCCAGTCCTTGCCCCAGGCCTTTTGCCAGAAGGACCGCATGGTCGAATTCTGGATCGGCCTGCCCCCGTGCCACAGATCGGCGCGCGGGTCGGCATAACGGGCGAAATAGACGTCGATCCGGGCCGACAGATCCGCCACCACGCCAGCATGGGCCGGATCCTGCGCCAGATTGCGGGTCTCGTCTGGATCAGCGCTCAGATCGAACAGCGCATCGCCAAAATCCGCCCCCGGCCCACGGAAGCGCTTGAAATACGCCCAGCGCGGGGTGCGGATCACGCGGGTTTCCTCTTGTTCGGCGAAAACCTCGTCCGGATCAGGGCCGGGCGACAGGGAGCCGCGCAACAGGGGCGCAAAGGACCGGCTGGGGCGGGCGGGGTCAGGCGCGTCGCCCAGCAGATCCAGGATCGTCGAATGCAGGTCCATGTTCGAAACCTGCCGGTCCACAGAAACCCCAACCGGCGCCCCCAGCAGCGCCCCCGGCGCACGCACGATCAACGGCACCGAATGCGCCGCGCGGTGCATGTTCGACGGCCATGTGGCCGCGCCATGGCCCCAGAACCCGTGCTGGCCCAGCGACAGCCCGTGATCGGCGGTATAGATGATAAGCGCATCCGGGTCGGCGGCCATGATCCGCCCCACCGCGTCGTCTATCAGCGTGATCTGGCTGAAGTAGTTGCGCAAGGTGGCCAGGTCGTTGGGCGCGCGCATCAGCATGGAAAAATCCAGCCCGCCACCGCTCTGCGCCTTGATGCGATCATAATGCGCCACCGCCTGCGCCGAGATCGGCCCGCGCGGGATCGAATCCACGGGGCAGTCATCATAAAGCGCGGAAAACCGGTTGCGATTGCCGTCATTGGTTGCCGGCCAATGACCGTAGGGCGCGGGAAACGGCACAAAGGCGAAATACGGGCCTGTCTGACGGCCGATGAAATCGACCGCCTTGTCGGTGAAGAAATCCACCGAATGGCCGGGTTGCTCATACTGACGGCCGTTGTCGATGATGCCGTTGGCGTAGAACGAGCGCACATGCCCGTGCTCCATCGTCACCCAGTCATCCCAGCCGGCGCCGGGGGTCGCGGTTTCGCCCAGATGATACTTGCCGAACAGCCCGGTGCGGTAGCCCAGGCGCCTGAGCCTCTCGGGCAGGGTTTCGATCCCGGCCAGCGCATGCCAGCCGCGCGGCCAGTCCTGCATGTTCCGGTCGTCGATCCAGGAATGAACCCCGTGCTGGGATGGCAGCATCCCGGTCAGAACCGAGGCCCGGCTGGGCGAGCAGAAGGCGTTCGGGCACCAGGCCTGGTCAAAGCGCATCCCGCTGGCGGCCAGCGCATCCAGATTGGGGCTGTGGACTTCCGGGTTTGCGTAGCATCCCAGGGTGCGGGCCTGCTGGTTGTCGGCCATGATCAGAATGATGTTCGGTTGCGCCACGACCTCAGCCCTCCTTCTTGACGGGTCGGCTGGTCCGTGGTGCGGATCTTCCAGCGCCCGGATCTACGACCGCTGGAAGTGCCGCACAAAAAGATGAACAAGGCAAGCATTTTCACCTGCCCACAGCGCATTGTGCCCTGGAGCGGCCTTGTGGTATTCCACTGGCGCGCACGCATTCTTGCGCGACCGGTATTGGAACGGACCCGATAGACATGGCTCAGAACTTCAACAAGATCATGGTTGTCTGCGTTGGCAATATCTGCCGCTCGCCGGTGGGCGAACGGTTGCTGCGCCAGCGCCTTGGGGATGCCGGGATCACCGTGACTTCCGCCGGGATCGGCGCGCTGGTCGGCCATGAAGCCGACCCGACCGCCACCGAGGTCGCGGCCGAGAACGGGCTGTCGCTGGCCGGGCACAGCGCGCGCCAGTTCACCGGCGAACTGGCGGCGGATCAGGATCTTATCCTGGTGCTGGAACCTGGCCATCGCCGCGCGATCGGCGAATCCAACCCGCAATTGATGGGCAAGGTGATGCTGTTCGATCAATGGGTCGGCGCCAGGGGCATCGCCGACCCCCATCGAAAGTCGAAAACCTTTCACGAACTGGTATACAAGGAACTGGTGGCCGCGGCGGATGCCTGGGCCCAGAAGTTGGCCCCCAATCCGGCCGCGAACCGCCGCTAGAGGGGCGAAAACGCCGACCCCCGCCCAGGATCAGTGTCCCGGACGCATCATGCCTCATGTAAAACCCAACAACCATAGCGCGAAACTGCAGATGGATGTTGCGCCATGAACCCCGGGTCGGTATCCAGAACGAAAAAGATCGGAATGCAGAACATGGGCGAATTGATGGCGGGCACAAGGTTTCTTGCAGGCGGTGGGTGGCGCGGCAAACGTGCATTTCTTGCTCTGGCGGCGCTGGCAGTGCTGGCGTCTTGCTCGGGCCAGATGCGCTTTCCGGTTACCTTGTCCGCCCAGCGCGACCTGGCGGAGCAAAACATCGAGGTTATCCAGATGTCGCCCGCCAACATTCAGCAATACCGCACGCCGGCTTTCCGCGTTGACCGGTCGCGCGGTGTCAATCCGCCGCCGGGCGTCCACCCTTACACCTATCGTGTGGGGCCGGGCGATGTGTTGCGCGTGACGGTCTATGTTGATCCCGAGCGCACCCAGACTGCGACCGAGGCCACTGGCGACGGCGCTTCGGGGATCGTCATCGACGAGAGCGGAGAGTTCTTTTATCCCTTCGTGGGATCGGTGCGCGCTTCCGGTCGCACCGTTGCGGAAATCCGCCGCGATCTGGCGCAACGCCTGCGCACCTATATCGCTGATCCGCAGGTGGACGTGTCGGTCCTGGACTTCAACGCGCGTCGCGCGACCATCACCGGCGCTGTCGCCAACCCCGGCGCCACGGTGTTGACCAACGTGCCGCGCCGCCTGCTGGACCTGGTGAACGCGGCCGAGACGACCGAATTCGCGGATTTGCGCCGCGTGTCGATCCGCCGCCGCGGCACGGAATACGTTGTTGACCTCAATGCATTTGTTAACCGTGGCGCGCCAAGCAACAACCCGATCATCATGCCCGGGGACCTGATTAACGTCCCCGAGAACGAAACCAACAAGGTCTTCACCTTTGGCGAGATCGAAACCCGGGAGGTTCCGCTGGGCGACTCGATGACGCTGACCGAGGTGTTGGCGCAGGTGGGCGGGATCAACCGGGTGCGCGCCGATGCGCGGGGCATCTTCGTGTTCCGCCGCACACCCGAAACGCCCGACGGTTTCATCGTCTTCCAATTCGATCTGCGATCCGCAACCGCGCTGGTGCTGGCGACAGATTTCCAGATGGCGCCGCTGGACGTGGTCTTTGTAACCAATGATCCGATCACCCGCTGGAACGATACCATTGGCAGCGTCCTGACACCGATCGTTGGCCTGGCACAGCTCCGCGCCGCCGTGAACAACTGATCGGGCCAAGGCCATCCGTTATTGAAACCGGCGCCCGCGTGGCGCCGGCTTTTTTCTTGCCTGCGCCGCGCGGGCTGGCCCCGAAGGGCGGTGGGTTTACATTCGGTCCATGTCTGAAAAGATGCGCTGATACCGGGAAAGGACCCACTCGATGACGGAATTCCTGCTGCTTGCCTTCATTTTCCTCGTCGCCGGGGTCGTGTCCGTGCCGATTGCCACGCGGCTGGGGCTGGGGTCGGTGCTGGGCTACCTGATCGCCGGTATCGTAATCAGCCCGGTTCTGGTGCTGCTGCGCGTGGATGTGGTGTCGATCCAGCATTTCGCCGAGTTCGGCGTGGTGATGATGCTGTTCCTGGTCGGGCTGGAACTGGAGCCCCGCCTGTTGTGGTCGATGCGCACCAGGCTGTTGGGGCTGGGCGGCGGGCAGGTCGGGCTGACCACGCTGGCGGTGATGGCCATCTCCATGCTGTTTGGCCTGGACTGGAGCGTAGCACTGGCGGTCGGCATGGTTCTGGCGCTGTCCTCGACCGCGATCGTGTTGCAGACACTGGGCGAAAAGGGGCTGATGAAATCGGATGGCGGGCAATCCAGCTTTTCGGTGCTGCTGTTTCAGGACATTGCCGTCATCCCCATGCTGGCCCTGATCCCGTTGCTGGCCCTGCCGGAACTGACCCGGATGATGGCCCGGTCCGGCGAGGGCGAGGGCGAGGGTTACGGCGGCCTGACATTGTCACTGGTCGAAGGGCTGCCCGGCTGGGGGGCCGCGCTGGTGACACTGGGCGCGATTGCCCTGGTCATCGTCGCCGGGTCCTACCTGACCAGTCCGGTCTTTCGCTTCATCGCCGCCGCGAACCTGCGCGAACTGTTCGTCGCTACCGCCCTGATGATGGTGGTCGGCATCGCCCTGCTGATGACGCTGGTCGGGCTTTCGCCTGCATTGGGCACCTTTCTGGCGGGTGTCGTTCTGGCCAACAGCGAATACCGCCACGAACTGGAAAGCGATATCGACCCGTTCAAAGGGCTCTTGCTGGGCCTCTTCTTCATGACCGTCGGCGCGGGGATCAATTTCGCCCTGCTGTTCGATGACCTGGGTGTCATCGTCGCCCTGACCCTGGGGCTGATCGCCCTGAAAGCCGCCGTGCTTTACGTGCTGGCGGTGAGTTTCAGGATCCGGGGCGCCGACCGCTGGCTGTTCGCGCTGGGGCTGGCGCAAGCCGGCGAATTCGGATTCGTGCTGCTGTCCTTCACGGTGGCCAGCGCGGTCATCCCCGAAGCCCTGGCGGACCGCCTGCTTCTGGTCGTCGCGCTGTCGATGCTGCTGACACCCGCGTTGTTCATCCTCTATGACCGCGTGATCGCACCGCGTTTCGCCGCGCTGGATGACCGGGACATGGACGACATCCACGAACAGGGCCAGATCATCATCGCCGGGCATGGCCGGGTCGGCGGGATCGTCAACCGCATCCTGCGCGGGGCGGGGATGACCACCACTGTGATGGATTTCAGCGCCAGGCAACTGGACATGCTGAAGGCCTTCGATGTGCACGCCTATTACGGCGATGCCACACGCCCGGACCTGTTGCACGCCGCCGGGATCGCCAATGCCCGGCTGTTCGTCATCGCCATCGACGGCAAGGACCAGATCACCGAACTCGCGCGCTATGTGCATCAGCACTATCCGAAAGTACATATCGTGGCGCGCGCGGTGGACCGCAACCACGTCTATGACCTGTGGCACGCCGGCTGCCGCGACATCATCCGCGAAACCTACGACAGTTCCTTGCGCATGGGGCGTTCAGCGATCGAAGGGCTGGGTTTCTCGCGCGATCAGGCGCAGCGCGCGGTCGATGCGTTCAATGGAATGGACCGCCAGACCATGCTTGACGCCGCCGAGCATTACGATCCCGCCATCCCGGCACTGGAAAACGAAGCCTACATGAATGCGATCCGCGAACGGCGCGGCGACTGGGAGGTCCAGCTGGGCGAAAGGCTGAAGTCCATCCTGTCCGAACCGGCGTCACCCAGCGTCGAAACCGCCACCGAACGACCCTGACATGAGCGGCGCACAGGCCACGTTCCTGACCGGCAGCCTGACCCGGCATATCATCACGATGTCGCTGACATCGGTGGTCGGGTTTCTGGCGCTGTTCGTTGTCGATCTGGTGGACATGCTGTTCATCTCGATGCTGGGCGTGGATGAACTGGCCGCCGCCGTGGGGTTCGCCGGGACGCTTTTGTTCCTGACCACGTCGATCAGCATCGGCATGGGGATCGCCGGCGGGGCCCTGGTCGCGCAGGCACTGGGCGCGGATCAGGCCGAACGCGCGCGGGAATTGCTGACCCATGTGCTGGTGGTCGGCGTGGTGTTTGCCATCGGCTTTGCGGCGCTGATCTATGCCAATCTTGGCGGGTTGACAGCCCTGATCGGCGCTACCGGCGAAACGCAGCGGCTGGCGGTTTCCTACCTGCAGATCCTGATCCCGACAATGCCCATCCTGCTGATCGGCATCGTCGGATCGGCGGCCTTGCGCGGGCATGGCGCGGCGAAACTGTCGATGATCGTCACGCTTGTCGCGGGCGTGGTGAACGCGGTGCTGGACCCGATCTTCATCTTCGCGCTGGACATGGGGCTGGACGGCGCGGCCTGGGCGTCGGTCCTGTCGCGCTTTGCGGTGGCGGGCACGGCGCTGTGGTTCATCGTGACGCGCTATGGCGGGTTGGCTGCGCTGTCGGCGCGCGCCGTCGCACGGGATCTGAGGATCATCGCCGCGATTGCCGTGCCGGCGATGCTGGCCAATATCGCCGCGCCCATCGGCAGCGCCTATGTCACCGCCGCGGCGGCCCAGTTTGGCGAGAACGCGGTGGCGGGCATGGCCGTGATCGGGCGGTTGACGCCCATCGCCTTCGCGCTGATCTTTGCCATGTCAGGCTCCATCGGGCCGATCATCGGCCAGAATTTCGGCGCCGGGCGCCATGACCGGGTGCGCGTTGCGTTCAACGCCAGCATGGTTCTGATCGTGCTCTACGTGATCCCGGTTGTCGCCGTGCTGTTCGTGCTGCGCGGCCCCATTGCCGACCTGTTCAGCCTGAGCGGCACGGCGCGCGATCTGGTCTATCTGTTCAGCGGGCCGCTGTCGCTGGCCTGGATCTTCAACGGCGTGATCTTCATCGGCAACGCGACCTACAACAATCTTGGCCGGCCAATGTATTCCACCTGGGTCAACTGGGGCCGCAACACGCTGGGCACGGTGCCTTTTGTCTGGGCTGGCGCGGCCTATTGGGGCGCGGAAGGCGTGTTGATCGGCCAGATGGCGGGCGGCGTGTTCGCCGCGCTGATCTCGTTCCTGATGGCCGAACGGTTGATGAAAGCCGCCGAAGCCGCGCAGATCCCGGATCTGCAAAGCCACGCCTTCAAGGGGCACAGCCGGGCCTTCTCCATCACGCATCTGCGGCGCTGAGGGTCAGTCGCGGGCGGCGGCCAGTTCCGCCGGACTGGCCCAGCCGTCGCCGTCAGTGTCGATCTGGCGAAACGCGATGCCGTAAACGCCAAAGGTGCTCACCAGGCGCGCCGCGCGGTGCCCAAGCCCGGCCATGCCTTGCATGAAATCGCGGAACTCGTCGCGCGACAAACCCCCATCGCCATTGGCATCGGCCTGGCGCAGAACGGCTTCGGCGGCCTCGTCGGCGGCGGTGACCTGCCCGTGAACGGGCGTGGGCAGGAGCATTGCGGCGATCATCACAAACCGATTCATGGTGCCGATGTAGCACGGCCCGGACCCCGCGTGACAGGGAAACCGATTGACGCGCCGGGCGGCGCCGCGCCAAGGTTCCGCGAACACCGGCTGCAAGGGCACCAGACCATGGCGATGAGCTTTGACACCCGCCTCAACCGGCCCTTCTGGGCCGAAGCCGCGAACGCCGACATCGGCGCCGACACGCTGACGGGGGCGCTTGAGGTGGATGTCGTGGTGATCGGCGCAGGGTTTACCGGGTTGCGCGCCGCGCATGAACTGGCGCGGGCGGGCACCTCGGTGGCGGTTCTGGACTCCGGATCGGTGGCAGGCGGGGCCTCGGGGCGCAATGGCGGGCAGGTGAACCCGATGCTGCCCTTCAACACGCCGGACCAGCTGCGCGCGCTGCTGGGGGAAGCCTTTTTCGACAGGCTGGTGCCGACGGCGCTGGGTTCCGCCGATGCGCTGTTCGACTATATCCGCGCCCATCAATTCGATTGCGACGCCCGCCAGAATGGCTGGCTGCGCGTCTGCCACAGCGCCGGGGCCTTGCGCAACGCCAAGGCCAATGCCGAGGCCTGGAACCGGATGGGCGCAGGGATGGAGATCATCGGGCGTGAGGACATTTTC
>CAJQNQ010000320.1 GCA_905479725.1 uncultured Paracoccaceae bacterium
TCACAAGATCGAGAACAGCTTCGCCCGCCTCAAGGATTGGCGGCGCGTTGCCACCCGCTATGACAGATGCCCGAAGGTGTTTCTATCAGCCTGTGCCTTGGCGGCCGTGGTCATGTTTTGGTTATGAATCCTGACCCTAATTTGACCTTCCAATATGCGTTTTCTGCAAGTTGCCACCATCACGGTGGATGTAAAAGGCAGTCAGTCCATTTTTCGCAGCCAAGATTGCATCTTTTCGCCGGCCGGAAACCATCAAAGCCGTTGCCCAAGCATCCGCTTCCATGCAGGTCTCGGCAAGAACCGTAACCGAAGCAGCCGCGTCCGTCAGGGGGCCACCGCGCGCTGGGTTCATCGTATGAGAGAGTCGTTTCCCACCGGTTTCGACCCAATGCCGATAATCGCCTGATGTGGCCACCGCACTGTCAGTCAACTCAATGATCGACATCGGCACCCGCGCTTCGTAATCGGGGCGCTCCACGGCGACGGTCCACGCCTGCCCATCCGGCCGTGCACCACAGGCGCGCATTTCACCATCGAGACCAACAAGGGCGTCGGTGATCCCGAAACTGCCCAGCACCGCCATCATTCTGTCGACTGCATAGCCTTTGGCGATGCCCGACAGGTCCAGCGTCAGTGGGGCCAGTTTGCGGGCTTGCAGCGCATCGGGGTCAAGCTCCAGACGCTCATGCGCCGGGGGCCGCGCCTTGCCCAGGGCCGTGCGTATCGCCTTGGGGTCTGCCTCTTTCGGACCAAACCCCCATGCAGCGACGACATCGCCCATGCCGATGTCGAATGCTCCGTCCGAATGACGCCCGATCTCCAGCCCTTTCGCCAGCACCGCCATCAGTTCGCCTGGCACGGGAAGCCATGTGCTGATCGGTGCCCGGTTGAGGCGCATCAGATCACTGTCAGGTTTCCAACTGGACATCTGGCAGTCCACAACATCCACGCTCGCGGCCAGTGCCGACTTGATTGGTTCGGCATCGGTCGCCGCGGGAGCATGGAACAGCGCCGACCAGCGGGTACCCATGGTCGGGCCGTTCAACGCGTGGCGCGCAAGGTCAGTAGGTATCTTCGACATAACGTCCCTCCGCTTTCAGCACGGCGGGGGTCAACCCGGCGGGTATTAGAATGTCGGCCAATGCGTCCGCCACCCCAGCGGCCATATCACGACCGCCACACACCAAAACTTGCGCACCCTCACCAATCAGTTTGGCGAGCCGTTCGGCATCCGCGCGCAGCGCATCCTGCACATAGGCATGTGTGCTGGAACGGGAAAAAGCTGTGGTGACGGAGGCAAGGCGACCGTCTTCGCGCCATTCCTGCAAATCATCTTCGTAGAAAAGATCGCTGTCAGGATGTCTTGCACCGAAATAGAGATGCATGGGACGCCCCGAATGGTTGGCGCGCGTAAAACCTGCCAGCGGGCCGATGCCGGTCCCTGCACCGATCAGGATCACCGGACTGCGCCCCCGAACAGGTCGGAAATCAGGGTTGTGGCGGATGAAGCCCTGCACGCTGTCGCCGACGGCCAGATCCAGTAACTGACCCGAGCAGAGCCCACCAGGATGGCGGCTGACGCAAATCTCGACAAAGCCATCGCTGCGTCCCGAAGCCAGAGAATAGAACCGTGGCACATGCGAGCCTTTGGGAACAATACCAAGCAAATCTCCGGGCGAGAAGCGCCCCAAACCACGCCCCGTCAGCCGCGCCCAAAGTTTGGTCTTAGGAGTGGCAAAGCGCAGGATCGCGGCAGGGGTCTGCATCTCGGCACCATATTCGCGGCGCGAGATCAGGGTCAGGGTATGGCTGCGCGGGATCGCCGGGCTGTGCGACAACTCCAACGGCTGACCAAGTGCGCCGCCCAGATCACGCCCCCAGCGGGCGAATTCCTGTGGCGATTGGCGGTCAACCGTTGCCATCGGCAACAACTGCTCCCAGCCTTTTTCTTTGGCCATGCGTGTCACATCGGCGGCATAGGCGCAAAAGCCCGGAAATTGTCGGTCGCCGAACCCCAGCACAGCCAGCGGCATGTCCGGCGCTTTTGGCAAAGCCGCCAGCCGATCAAGGAAACCTTTGGCCGAGCCCGGAGCAGTGCCCTCGCCATACGTGGCGGCCAGCACGATCAACCGCTCGGCCTGCGTATAGCGGTCCGGCGAAAACTGCGACATAGCTGCCGAGTGAACCTTGTGCCCTGCCAGCGTCAGTGCCGCATGCAGTGTCGCAGCAAAGCCCCAGGTGCTGCCACCTTCGCTGCCGACCAGCAGGATCGTGTCCGCCTGTCCAGCCGCGACATTATCTTTGATCCGGGGACGCGCGCGGCGGGCTTGCACCCACAGCACCACGCCAGTCACGGCCATGAATGGCGCACCAAGCGCCATCAGCCCCAGGATAAGCCCGAGCCACGCTATGCCCTGCCCAGTGTGCAGCATGTAGATGGTTTCGGTCAGGCGCTGCCATCTGCCTGCATTGGTCCAGACCAGCATCGCCCCGGTGCCCTGATCGAGATATCCCTCGCCCAGATTTGTTTTGAGCATGAACACATCCGTGGGGTCGTCCGGATAGGGAAAGGTCAATTCGCGCAGGATGTCCACCGGTGTGTCGCGCAGCAATCCCATGGTGCCGGGGGCGGCACCCGTCTGGCCGCTGACCTCGGCCGGAAACACCGGGACACTGCTTTGCGGGAGCAAGTCAAAAGTGCTGGCAGTCATAAACAACGCGGTGGCCGAGGAAAGAAGCAAGCCAGCGACTGTCATCCGCGCCACTTCGACATGTAACCGCCCCATCAATGGGCCACGACGCAGGCGTGAGAAGAAGCGCCGCCAGCCCCCGACCCGCCGTGCTGTCAGCATAAGACCCGAGATTGACAGCACAAGAAGCGACGCCGCCCCCGCCGCTGCGGTCAGCCGCCCCGCGTCGCCCAGAAACAAAGAGCGATGCAGGTTGGTCATCCAGCGCTGAAAGGCGGAATGTTCGTACTCTGCGACGCCGACGCCGGTGGCCGGGTCGATGACCACAGCACCGGGCCGCCCTGCATCGAAGTAAAACGCCGTGATCCGTCCCGACGGTGCCCGGCGGATTTGCTCAACGCCGGGGTAAGCGATGGCGATGCGATCCGCCAATGTGGCGACTGTCAGTGTTGGGTCAGACTGCGCTGGGGCTTGCACAGTCTCCAGTGCGGGAAGAACGCTCAGCACCGCCCCGCTGAGCGTCATGACGATGATCAGCAGAGCCGCGATCAGGCCGGGGAATTTGTGCAGGGCGCGCAGCATGGCAGGGTTCCTTTCGTGCGGCTTACATGTCGTAGGTGAAATCGCGGATGTAGCGGCGCCCGGCAACCGGCTGTCCCGCGCCTTTGGTGGTCAGCGGCACGACCACTTCGGAGGGGCTGTCGCGCATATCCTCAACCGACGCGTCGATGTGCAACTCGTAGCCCGCGTCGAACAGCGCATCCGCAAGATCGAGCGTGATCTTTAGCTCCCGCCCCGCGCCAACGCTGGCACCGGTGATACCGTTGATCTCGGCTGTGTTGCCGCCCGTCGCACGATACCAGTCGCTCAGATGTTCGTAGTATTTCGACTTGCCACCCGCCATCCACAAGCTGCCCATATAGGTGCCCTGCGCGTCGGTGACGTAAAGCGCAAGGTAAGCGCCATCGCCGCCATACTGATTCATGTTGGCGGTCAGGGTAACCGGTTTGGCAATTGCCAGCGCGGGAACGGTCAGGGCGGTGGTCAGCGCGAGAGTGGATAGCAGCGTTTTCATCGGAAATCTCCAAATTTGGTTGTTTCGAGCTTGGTATGTCGGATTCGGCTGATGTGTTCCTGACGGGAAACAGAAAATCACTTCAGCTTCGCGTCAGGTTTGGCCGGAAAAACCCCCGCCGCGCTTGGGGTCGCGACGGGGTCAGTTGGCGAACCATCGGGACGAACAGTTCGCAAAATTCAGCCTTGTGTCAGGCGATTTCAAATGGGGCCAGCGTCACCGCAAACGTCCGCGACAAAGGGCATCCGAACCCATGAGCTCCGAACGTGAATCACTGTTGAACGACTGGCGCAGTGCCGGGCGTAAACAACCCATTCGCGGGCGGCTTCCCTGATCCGGCTGGCGCGGCATTGCCGCGACCACGATAGTCATCATCATCATCGTCATCCTCGTATTCAAATTTGACCACAGCCAGCGTGGCGGGATCAACCTTGACCTCGATCTCGCGGCCGCTCGCGTCGCGGCCCTTGATTTCATAGCAGCCATCATCGGTTTTGATCCGGCGCACTGTCCAGCCTTGGGCCTCGGCCATTTGCTGCACCGCCCCGCGCGGTTGCCAGTCAGCCATCGGCACCCGGCAATCATTATCATCGGCAAGGGCGATGCCAGCCGCACCAAGGCCAAGCAGTAGGGTTGTGGCAATAAGATATTTCTTCATTGTTCCGTCTCCTGAAACCTGTGTTGATGAGGCTTTATCGTCTGTTGACCTGACGCCTACCTGAAGCGCTGCGGTTATCTGCTTCAGGTGCGCGTCAGCTTTGCGGGTGATAAGGTGGGCGCAAGCTGAAACAGATTGGACAAACCATGCGCGTTCTACTGATTGAGGACGATACGGTGCTGGGTGCTGCGGTGCGCGACCAGATTGCTGCTGATGGTCATTCCATCGACTGGGCCACAAGGTTAGATTCAGCGGGCGGATACTTGGATGTCGCCGCCTATGATCTGATCTTGCTGGATCTCATGCTGCCCGACGGGCGGGGCCAACCCTTCCTGCGTGCACTTCGGAAACGGGGCGACGTAACACCGGTGATCATTCTAACCGCGCTGGACCAGATCAGTGACCGGATCGAGGGGTTAAACGCCGGTGCCGACGACTACATGGTCAAACCCTTCGATCTGGCCGAACTGTCGGCACGGGTCGGTGCCGTCGCGCGGCGCTATGCAGGTAACCCCAACCCGCTGGTCACTCTGGGCGATCTGGAGGTCGACCTTGCGGCGCGATCCGTTCACCGTGGTGGCAAAGCAGTGGCGTTGACCGCCCGCGAATGGGTGCTGTTCGAGGCCTTCGTGCAACGACCGGGACAGCTCTTGTCCAAGGCGCAGTTGGAAGAACGGCTGTATTCCTTCGATACCGAGATCGAGAGCAACACAATTGAAGTTCATGTCAGCCACCTGCGCAAAAAGCTGGGGCGCGAGCGGATCGAGACCGTGCGCGGCCTCGGCTATCGGCTGGGCGCGGCATGAAGTGGCCTGGGTCCTTGCAGGGTCAGTTGGCGCTGGCACTGGGGCTGGGACTAACGCTGCTTTGGCTGGCGACGGCCTGGATCACGGCCACGCTTTTCCGGGCCGAAATGAACAACGTATTCGATTCCACGCTGGAAGAAACCGCGCAGCGCATCCTGCCGCTGGCGGTCCTGGACGTTCTCGGCCGCGAGGAGGAGGGCATCAGCCAGCGCATCGCCACTCTACGCCAGCACGAGGAGCACTTCACCTATCTGGTACGCGATGATCAGGGGCGTGTCCTGCTGCGCTCGCACGCAGCCGAGGATGCGAATTTTCCCACTTTCGATGGCGTCGGGTTCCGCCAGACAGCATCGCACCGACTTTATTACGATGCGGCCCTGAAAGGCACGATCACCATCGCGGTCGCCGAGCCACTCAGCCACCGCACCGAGGTGGCGCGCGAGGTTCTGGTCGGGCTCGCATTGCCGCTGATTGTGGTCATTCCGTTTGGCTTGATCGGCGTCTTGTTGATTGTCCGGCGCAGCCTGCGACCAGTGCGGCGTTTTAGCCGTGCCTTGGCAAGCCGTGGCGCGCGCGATCTGTCTGCGGTTGGCGATGGCAGTCTTCCAGATGAAATCAAGCCTTTGGCAGAAGCCGTCAATGAGGTTCTGAACCGGCTTGGGCGCACACTTGAAGCCGAGCGCAGCTTTACCGCCAACGCCGCGCACGAATTGCGAACTCCGGTGGCGGCAGCACTCGCCCAGACCCAAAGGCTGATGGCTGAAACCTCCGATACCAACGCGGCTGGGCGGGCGGCGGAGATTGAGGTTGCGCTAAAGCAGCTGACCCGTCTTTCCGAGAAACTGATGCAACTGGCGCGCGCCGAGGGCGGACGTTTGCGCCGCGATGCCGTGTCGGACCTGCGCCCGGTGCTGAGCATGGTGCTGGCTGACTTCGATCAGGTGGCAGGACCAGACCGTATAAAAAGTAACCTTCCGGCCGACCCAGTGTTGTCCGATCTTGATCCGGACGCCTTCGCGATTGTCGTTCGAAACCTGATCGAAAACGCGCTGCGTCACAGCGTCGGTGACACTCCCGTTGATCTGCAGCTGACCGCTGACGGCACGTTGCGTGTGATCAATGATTGCCCCCCGGTTGCCCCCGAAACCTTGGCGCAGTTAACCGCCCGGTTCGAGCGCGGGCAGACAGGGGCAGACGGCAGCGGGCTGGGTCTGTCTATTGTGCAGGCGATTGCCGACGGGGCGCAAACGACGCTGGAACTGCATTCGCCAGCAGCTGGCAGGGCGGATGGGTTTGAAGCGGTGTTCAAGCTGCCGGAATGAGGCGCGTTTCCTAATTCTATTCAGGCGTTTGAGCATTGGAGGGTATTCTGAAGACGAGTGTTGCAACGTCAGCTATGAGGTTTGTCATATTAATGTGAGCAAGCCTGCATTTTTGTTGCCGTGTCAGTTTCAGGAGGACCACCATGCAGCTTAACCCGTTCAAACATCATCGGTTTCCTCCTGAGTTTATTGTTCGGACTGTGCGCTGCTATTGTCACTTCGCGCTTTCCTGACGGGACGTGCAATATCTGCTGGCAGAGCGCGGCATTGAGGTTGATGGGTCCACGGTCCGCCACTGGGTTCGTCAATTTGGCCCAGAGATGGCGAAGCGCTCTTTCAAACACAAATCTCTCAGTCCCAGGCCCCAGACTCATTGAGTTATAACCAGAACAAGGCGGATGCTGCGAGGGCGATCGCGGACAGGAACACTTTTGGGCAACGGCATGCAACTTCGCCCCTCATGACCACCCCCTCGGCATCGGCCGTTAGAGTCTGTGCAGCGAATTCACACTTTGTCTTGCGCAGTGGACATCGATCTTGCGTTTAACATCAGACCCCGAGGTCAGAATAAGACCCAGTTATTGCAGGTGCCTTATCGCGAAGTCAGTATGTAACGGTGGAGCTATACGGTCCGAGCTCAAGTTGACCGTCTCTTTTCATGACTTTATTGCCGCAGTCCACCCTGGCTTCGTACTGCGCATCAAGGCATTGCAATTAAGTTTTAAAGCCATAGCTATGAGATTGGCTACTCCGCTGGCACCTACGCCTGATCCCTCAAATATCGGACGCTGCTCGACACCCCTTGTGGCCCGTGATGGCGTCGCCCCCAACAATAGCATTCAGGCCGAGGGCCTGATCAGAGAAGGAACCCAACTATGACGCAATCCAGCACCAAAAACCGAAGCCTAGTTCTGGCCGAGCGCCCCAAAGGCGAACCAGACAACAACACTCTGCGTATGGAAACCGGGGATCTGCCGACCCCCGGCAAGGGCCAGATGTTGCTGCGCAACGAATATCTTTCGCTTGATCCATACATGCGGGGGCGGATGAGCGACGCGCCGTCTTATGCAGCCCCGGTCGAGATCGGGGCCGTCATGGTCGGCGGCACCGTCGCAGAGGTCATGAGTTCGGACGTTGACGGATTTGCCGCGGGCGACTGGGTCGTCGCTTTCGGAGGCTGGCAGGATTACGCGCTGTCCGACGGCACGGGCGTGATCAATATGGGCAAGAACCCCAAGAACCCGTCTTGGGCGCTTGGCGTATTGGGGATGCCGGGGCTAACCGCCTGGGCCGGACTGACGCAGATCGGACAGCCCAAAGCCGGTGAAACCCTTGTGGTCGCCGGAGCCAGCGGCCCCGTGGGTGCCACGGTCGGTCAGATCGGCAAGATCCTCGGGCTTCGCGTCGTTGGTATCGCTGGCGGTCCGAAGAAATGTGCCCATGTGGTGGACACCCTGGGGTTCGACGCCTGCATCGACCACAAGGCCGATGGCTTTCCAGAAGCGCTGAAAGCTGCGGTTCCCAAAGGCATAGACGTTTATTTCGAGAACGTCGGCGGCGCGGTCTTCGATGCTGTCTTGCCCTTGTTGAATGCGTCGGCCCGTATCCCGGTCTGCGGTCTAATCTCACAGTACAACGCGACGTCGCTGCCAGACGGTCCAGACCGGATGAACCTGCTGCTGGGCACAATCCTGCGCAAGCGGATGACCGTGCGCGGCTTCATCGTCTTTGACGATTTTGGCTATCTCTATCCAGAATTTGCCAAGCAAATGGGCGACTGGGTGACGCAAGGAAAGATCAAATATCGGGAAGAAGTGATCGCAGGTCTGGAACAAGCCCCAGCGGCATTCGTTGGACTGCTCAGAGGTGAGGCTTTCGGCAAGCGCGTCGTCAAGCTGAGCGACTAATACCAAACAACAAGAGGCAAAATTGCAATGAAAATTCTCATGGTTCTTACATCCCACGACCAACTGGGCAACACCGGCAAAAAAACCGGCTTCTGGCTCGAGGAATTCGCGGCACCCTATTATGTGTTCAAAGACGCAGGTGCCGAAATCACACTGGCTTCGCCCAAGGGCGGCCAGCCACCGCTTGATCCGTCGAGCGACGCGGACGGTGCCCAGACCGAAGCCACGAAGCGCTTCAAGAGCGACGAAGCCGCGCAAAAGGAGCTGGCGCACACCACAGTGCTGTCCACCGTCTCCGCTGACGGTTTCGACGCGATCTTCTATCCCGGCGGCCACGGCCCGCTTTGGGATCTGGCAGAAGATGGTGACAGCAAGACACTGATCGAGACCTTCGCCGCAAGTGATCGTCCCATTGGCGCAGTGTGCCACGCCCCGGCGGTATTCAAGCACCCCAAGGGCACGGACGGCAACCCCCTCGTGTCCGGCAAAAAAGTGACTGGCTTCACCAACACCGAGGAAGACGCCGTCGGCCTGACTGACGTTGTGCCCTTCTTGGTCGAGGATATGCTGGCTGCCAACGGCGGCAACTACCAAAAAGGCGACGACTGGGCTTCTTTCGTGGTGACTGACGGCAAGCTGGTGACGGGCCAGAACCCGGCCTCGTCCGAAGGAGCCGCGCGCAAGATGCTCAGCCTTTTGTAAAACCTAAAGCGTTTCTACTAAAACCTGAGACAGGGTTTAGTGGAAACGCCACGCAACATATGTGTGTCGTGGGCGTTTCGCGAAAATCGGTGATTCAGGTTTTTTCGAAACGCTTTAAAGAGCGGGGTGATCGTGATCCGATCGCCCCGCTTGCTCGGTCCAAAGGCAGTGTGTTCTTGAACACGGACTGCAAACTTGGCCACGTCGCAGTTAGAAAAGGTGTCAAAGATGAACATCCTTGCCGCTGAAGCAGCCGACAGCCATTTTTAGCGAATTTAGCTACTCCCCGTTTGGTTATTCGAAAGCGCATCCCGGCCGCAGCCCCAACTTCCGGAAGGCCATCGCCGCCGGGCAGAAGCTGGTGAACGCGCTCTGAATTAGGTTTGCGCCCACGAACGCGGTTAACAGAAACCAGTAGGGGTTAATCAGCAGGCCAAGTGCCAGGCTGACAAGAATCATGGTTCCGGCAAAGGCCATTACGGCACGGTCAATTGTCATCGGTCGTTTCCTCCGAGGTTAGGGTGTCAGAAAAGGGTTCGCAATACAGCCGATAAAGCAGTGCCATCAATTCACGCACGTTAGGATCGGCCAGGGAATAGTGGATCGTCTGGGCTTCGCGCCGCGCCGTGACCAAGCCGTCATGGCGCAGTTTAGCCAAGTGCTGTGACAGCGCCGATTGCCCGATGCCGACGGCCTGCTGCAACATGCCAACGCTGCATTCGCCCTTGTGTAGCTCACACAGGATCATTAGCCGATGCGAATTGGCCAGCATCTTCATCAGGTCGACAACTTCGGTTGCATGTGATCTTAGGGCTGTTATATTCATAATATCTAAATTAGGAACACCTAATGAAACAGTCAAGGCCCGGACAGTCGATTTCCGATCTTCACGGATGGCACGGCTTGAGATCGCCCGGCCCCGGCACGGCAGAAATGTCCGACATATACTACGAAAACGGAAAACGGGAACATTGACGTGCTGAGCCGAATCATCGACATTTTCCTGCGCGGCAGCATGGCACCCTTTATCATGCTCGTCTCTCTGGTGCTGGGCGTCGGGGCCATCGCGCTTACCCCGCGCGAGGAGGAGCCACAGATTGTCGTGCCGATGGCTGATGTCTTCGTCCAGGCACCTGGACTATCGGTTGAAGCGGTGGAGCGTCAGGTCGTCACGCCGCTCGAAAAGCTTCTGAATCAGATCGACGGGGTCGAGCATGTCTATTCCGCATCCTATGGCGCGCGTGCCGTGGTCACAGTGCGGTTCTTCGTCGGTGAAGATCGTGAGGATAGCCTGGTCAAGATTTATAACAAGCTCTATTCCAACACCGATCTCGTCCCGCCGGATGTCGCTTCTTGGGTGGTCAAGCCGATCGAGATCGACGACGTGCCGATCGTTAATGTTAGCCTGTGGAGCGACCAGCCTGACGAGGTTGGCGATTTCGAACTGAGGCGCATTGCCGAGGAACTCGAGATCGAGTTGAAGGCGTTGCACGACACCAACCGGACCTCAATCTATGGCGGTCGGCCCCGGGTGATCCGGGTTGAACTCGACCCCGCAGCGCTGGCAGCGCGCGAGACCTCGGCGCTGGACGTGGCTTGGGCGCTTCGGGTTTCGAATGTGCGGCAGATGGCTGGCTCGTTTGATCGGGCAGATCGTTCCTTTCCGGTTGAGGTGGGCGAGTTCTTCGGCGACGCAGAGGAACTGAGCCGCGCGGTGGTGAACGTGGTGGACGGCAGTCCGGTGCTGCTTGGCGACGTGGCGCGGGTCATCGATGGTCCGGGCGAGCGCACGAGCTATACCTCGATCGGTTTCGGTCCCGCTGATGACGGGCCGGGCAGGGTGGCGCAGGGGACATATTATCCCGTTGTCCATGTTGCCGTCGCCAAACAGAAGGGCACAAATGCAGTCGACGTCGCCGACCGGGTGGTCGAACGGGTCGAAGAACTGGCCCCGGTCCTGTTTCCCGATGGTGTGCGGGCCCGTATCACCCGCAATTACGGCGAGACGGCGAACGACAAGGTGAACGAACTGCTTGAGGCGTTGGTCGTTGCGGTGATCATCGTCATTGCACTGTTGGCCTATACTCTGGGCTGGCGCGAGGGGTTGATCGTCGCGGCGGCGGTGCCGATCACATTTGCACTGACGCTCGCGGTCAATTACTGGGCCGGCTACACGGTCAACCGCGTTACCCTGTTCGCGCTGATCCTGTCGCTGGGGATGGTGGTGGACGTCGAAAACATCCACCGCCATCTGCGGATGGGTCGCGAATCGGCGCTCGACGCTGTGCGCACGGCGGTAAACGAGGTGCGCCCGCCGATCCTGCTGGCGACGCTGGCGGTAATCGTGTCCTTCCTGCCGATGTATCTGATCACCGGCATGATGGGTCCCTACATGAGCCCGATGGCCCTGAATGTCCCTGTCGCCATGCTGATGTCGATGGTTGTAGCGTTCACGATAACGCCATGGATATCCTATCATGTGTTTGCCAAAAAGACCGGTGGCGGTGACAAACCGGCAGCCGTGCCGGTCCAGCAAACCGCGCTTTACCGCGCCTATGCAGGGGTTCTGGGCCCCTTGGTCCGCCGCCCTGTGTACGCTTGGAGTTTCGCGGCGCTGCTGGTGTTGTTGTTCGGGGTCGCAGCAATGCTGATGGCACTGCGCGAGGTGCCGCTCAAGCTGTTGCCCTTCGACAACAAGAGCGAATTCCAGATCGTCATCGATCCGCCCGAAGGCACGACTCTGGAGCGGACGGACGCGATAACGCGCGACCTGGCCGAGGTCGTGCGCCGCGCGCCCGAAGTGCGCGATTTCCAGATTTATTCCGGCCTTGCCTCGCCAATAGATTTCAACGGCATGGTTCGGCACTATTATCTGCGCGAAGGCCCGAACGTCGCCGAAATACGCGTGAACCTTGTGGACAAGCGTAAACGCGAAATGCAGTCGCACGAGATCGCGCTACGGCTGCGCGACGAACTGGAAGCAGTCGCGCGCTCGTCCGGGACACGCATCGCGATCGTCGAAGCTCCGCCTGGCCCGCCCGTGCTCGCGACCATCACTGCCGAAATCTATAGCGAACCCGACCTGCCCTATGACCGCATTCGCCGCGCCGCCCGCGCCCTCGAGGCGCGGCTGATCGCCGAACCGGGTGTCAGCGATGTTGATTCAACTGTCGAGGATGACAGCACCCGGCTTGTTTTCGTAACCGACAAGGAAAAAGCCGCCCTGTCCGGCGTCGCCACCGAGGACATCGTGCAGACTGTCACGCTGGCTTTGTCAGGACTGGATGTGGCGCGGCTTCAGCAGCCGCGCGAGGTGTCACCTCTGCCGATCCGCCTGCAACTTGACCGGGCGGAACGGTCGGGTACCGAAACGCTTAACGGCATGGCAGTGAAGGGGCGGCCCGGCGTGGTCAAGATGCGCACGAGCGGCGGCGTCACCGATGCGCCGGTTCCGGTGGTCCGGCTGGGCGAATTGGGCACCTTTGAGCGGCACCCGGCAGAAAAAGCAATCTATCACAAGAACCTGCGCCGCGTCGCCTATGTCTATGCCGAACCTGTCGGCAGGGCTCCGGCTGATGTTGTCGCTGATGTCGTGGCCGACCGTGTCGCGCCGCCCGCACCCCAGGATCCTGGCGATCCGCGACCGGTGTCTGACCGCAGCTATCTGGACAGTGGCGGCGGCATTGCCTGGGCTTTGCCCGATGGAATTTCGGTGGCGTGGTTCGGAGAAGGCGAACTCAATATCACGCGCGACGTGTTTCGCGACCTCGGCATCGCCTTTGGCGTCGCATTGATCGGCATTTATTTGATTCTAGTGTATCAGACCAACAGTTATGCGATGCCACTTATTCTGATGATCTCGATCCCACTGACCATGATCGGCATCATGCCCGGCTTCTGGTTGCTGAACGTGCTCACCGGGGCACCGATTGCGGGCTATGCGAACCCGGTGTTTTTCACCGCAACGGCGATGATTGGAATGATCGCTCTATCGGGCATTGCAGTGCGCAATGCCATCCTGCTGATCGAATTCCTTCATGTCGGTCTGGCCCGCGGGCTGGCGTTCCGGGATGCGTTGTTCGAGGCAGGTGCCGTGCGGATGCGCCCGATCCTTCTGACGGCGGGGCCGTCGGTGCTGGCCGCGATCCCGATCACGCTTGATCCGGTGTTTTCCGGCCTTGCCTGGGCGCTGATCTTTGGGCTTTTCGTTTCCACGGCTTTTACATTGTTGGTGGTGCCAATGACATATTTTTGGGTGTATCGAAACCGGCCGGGCCACGGGCTGCCTGCACGGATGAAAGAGGCGTCGTTATGAAGATGGTCATCAGGAGAACAATCGAGGCGCTTGCTGGTCTGGCTGTTGTTGTCGTTGCCGTGCTGTGGCTGTCGGGAGGCTTCGGCGAGCGGATTGCGCCCGTCCCGGCCGAGATCGCGAGCCCGCTGGCACCGGACGGGGCGTCGGTGGCGCAGGTCGACCGATCGGTGACGGCCGTTACCGAATGGGCAAGCGGCGCTGTCGCATCCTCCGTCCAAACCGAAGTGTCGTCGCAAATCATGGCGCGGATCGAAGAAGTGCGGGTAACGGCCGGCGAAGCCGTGCAGGCCGGTCAGACGCTGGTCGTGCTGGATCGACAGGAGCCGCTGGCGCGGGCAGCCCAGGCGCGCCAGGCGCTGGCCGCAGCGCAGGCCCGTCTCGATCTGGCCGAAAGTGAGTTGGACCGCGTCGAACAATTGTTCGACCGTAATGTCGTCGCCCGCCAGCGTCTCGATCTGGCGACTGCCGATTTCACCGGCGCGAAGGCAGATGTTGATCGTCTGGAAAGGGCGCTGGATGCGGTCGAGACGGCGCTCGCCTATACCGAGATCCGCGCACCGACCCAAGGTGTCGTCGTTGATCGTCTGGCCGAGCCGGGCGAAATGGCGTCGCCAGGCCTGCCGCTTCTGCGGATTTACGATCCCGCCGCGCTACGGGTCGAAGTGCCGGTGCGGGAATCGCTGGCGGTCAGGCTTGCGACAGGGCAGAGGCTCGGGGTCGAGGTACCGGCCCGAGGCGCGACGTTCGATGGCACTATTGAGGAAATCGTGCCCTTCGCCGAGCCCGGTGCGCGGACGCTGCTGGTCAAGGTCGGGCTGCCGGGTGATCCACGGCTCTATGCTGGCCTGTTCGCGCGGGTCGCTATACCGGCTGGCCAGCGCGAGCGGTTGCTGGTACCGTCGGCAGCCATCAGCCGGGTTGGCCAACTCGATTTTGTTACCACGGTCGGGGCCGAACGCCAGTTGCGCCGCCGTTTTGTCACCTTGGGCGAATCGATTGCCGACGACCGGATCGAAGTGCTGAGCGGCCTCGCCGCCGGCGACGTCGTGCTGCTCCCGCCGGCGACCGCTGAGTGACCGGCGGCGGCTTACCGGACGCGGGTGGCCGTGCGATGTGCAGAATGGCAGCTCACACCCCACATGCCGACCGGTCGCGCCAGCTTGAGGATGTCCTTGGTCTTAGGTAGATCACAATTCAAAGCGACAATGACTGACATTCAACCTAGGGTCAGGATTCATAACCAAAACATGACCACGGCCGCCAAGGCACAGGCTGATAGAAACACCTTCGGGCATCTGTCATAGCGGGTGGCAACGCGCCGCCAATCCTTGAGGCGGGCGAAGCTGTTCTCGATCTTGTG
>CAJQNQ010000321.1 GCA_905479725.1 uncultured Paracoccaceae bacterium
AGAGCGACTGACTTTTAATCAGTTGGCCACAGGTTCGATCCCTGTCCGGCTCACCATTTGTTCAAAAGCCCGGGCAGCGCCGCCCGGGCTTTTGCATGGCCTCAGCAATAGCCGCGCGCCTTCAGCCAGGCTTCCACCTCATCGGTCAGATCCTCGACACTGCGGCCCAGGGCTTGCAGGTGGATTTCGGGGGTCTCGGGCTGCTCGTAGGGGGAATCGACACCGGTGAAATTGGTGATCTCGCCGCGCAGGGCCTTGGCATACAGCCCCTTGGGATCGCGCCGCGCGCATTCCTCGAACGGGGTATCGACGAACACTTCCACGAATTCGCCATCCTCCAGCAATTCGCGCGCCATGCGGCGTTCGGCGATGAACGGTGAGATGAACGACACCAGCACGATCATCCCGGCATCGACCATCAGCTTCGACACCTCGCCCACGCGGCGGATGTTTTCCACGCGGTCGTCCTCGGTAAAGCCCAGATCACGGTTCAACCCGTGGCGCACATTGTCGCCGTCCAGCGTGTAGGTGTGGCGCCCCTCGGCGAACAGACGCTTTTCCAGCATGTTGGCGATGGTCGACTTGCCCGAACCGGACAGCCCGGTGAACCACAGCACCACCGGCTTCTGGTGCTTCAACTCGGCCCGCGCGGATTTGTTCACATCCATCGCCTGCCAATGCACGTTGGACGCGCGGCGCAATTCATGGGCGATCATCCCGGCGCCAACCGTGGCGTTGGTCATCCGGTCGATCAGCACGAAGGCCCCGGTCACCCGGTTTTCGCCGTAGGGATCAAAGGCGAACGGGGCCTGGGCCGAGACGTTGACCACGCCCACCTCGTTCAGATCCAGATGCTTGGCGGCTTCCTGCGCGAAGCTGTTCACATCCACCCGGTGCTTCAGCGCGGTGATTGTGGCCGGCGCCTGATCGGTTTCGGTGCGCAGGATATAGGTGCGGCCGGGGATCATCGGGGCCTCGGCGAACCAGACCAGATTGGCCTGGAACTGATCGGCCACCACCGGGCGATGATCGGGCGCGACCAGCATGTTGCCGCGCGACACCTCAACCTCATCCTCCAGCACCAGCGTCACCGCCTGCCCGGCGCCCGCCTGCGCCAGATCGCCGTCCTGCGTGACGATGCGCCTGACCGTCGATGTCTTGCCGGACTTGGCCACGGCGACGGCATCGCCCTGACGCACGGTGCCCGACGCGATGGTGCCGCAAAAGCCGCGGAAATCCAGATTGGGGCGATTCACGTATTGCACCGGCAGGCGGAACGGCTTTTGCGCCAGATCCTCGCCCACGGGGACGGTTTCCAGATGTTCCAGCAGCGTGGGGCCGTCATACCAGCCCAGCGCCTGCGACCGCGTGGAAACATTGTCGCCATAGCGCGCCGACATGGGGATCGGCATGATCGTCGCAAATCCAAGATCGCCGGCAAATGCGGCGAAATCGGCGCTGATCCGCGCAAAGGCGGCCTGCTGGTCGTCGATCAGGTCGATCTTGTTGACCGCCACCACGACATGCCGAATGCCCAGAAGCGAGGCAATGAACGCATGCCGCCGGGTTTGTTTCAGCACCCCCTTGCGCGCGTCGATCAGCACCACGGCCAGATCGGCGGTTGACGCGCCGGTGGCCATGTTGCGGGTGTATTGTTCATGCCCCGGCGTGTCGGCAACGATGAACTTGCGCTTCGGCGTGCTGAAGAACCGGTAAGCCACGTCGATGGTGATGCCTTGCTCGCGCTCGGCCTCCAACCCGTCGACCAGCAGCGCCAGATCGATGTCATCGCCCAGCGTGCCATGCTTGCGCGAGGCGCTTTCCAGCGCGGCCAGCTGATCCTCGAAGATCAGCTTGGTGTCGAACAACAGCCGCCCGATCAGCGTCGATTTGCCGTCATCGACCGAACCGCAGGTCAGAAACCGCAGCAGGGTCTTTTGTTCTTGCTCGGCCAGAAAGCCCCGGATGTCAGCAATGGGTTCGCTGGTCATCAGAAATACCCCTCGCGCTTTTTCTTTTCCATCGACCCGGATTCATCGTGATCGATCGCCCGCCCCTGACGCTCGGAGGTTCGCGCAAGCAGGGTTTCACGGATGATCCCCTCCAGCGTGTCGGCACTGCTTTCAACGGCGCCTGTCAGCGGATAGCACCCCAGCGTGCGAAACCGCACAAGGCGCTGCTGCACCGTTTCACCCGGACGCAGTTCCATGCGGTCATCGTCCCGCATGATCAACATGCCGTCGCGCTCGACCACCGGGCGCGTCTTGGCGAAATACAAGGGGACGATAGGGATGTACTCTTGCAGGATGTATTGCCAGATATCCAGTTCCGTCCAGTTTGAAATGGGGAACACACGGATCGATTCCCCCCTGGATATCCGGGTGTTGTAGATCTTCCACATCTCGGGGCGCTGGTTCTTTGGGTCCCAGGTCTGCTGCGCGGTCCGAAAGGAGAAAATACGCTCCTTGGCGCGGGCCTTTTCTTCATCCCGGCGCGCACCGCCGAAGGCCGCGTCAAACCCGTGCTCGGCCAGTGCCGCGCGCAGCGCTACGGTTTTCATCTCGTGGGTATGCACGTTCGATCCATGGGTGAACGGACCGATTCCCTGCGCCACCCCGTCCATGTTCTTGTGCACGATCAGGTCGATCCCCAGTTCGCGCGCGCGCTGATCGCGAAATTCGATCATCTCGCGGAATTTCCAGTGGCTGTCGATGTGCAGGAACGCAAAGGGCGGCTTGGCGGGATAGAACGCCTTCATCGCCAGATGCAGCAGCACCGACGAATCCTTGCCGATGGAATACAGCATCACTGGCTTGGAAAAATTGGCCGCAACCTCGCGGAAGATGTGAATCGCTTCGGCCTCGAGGCGTTGCAGATGGGTCATGGTCATGAAATTCGGGCCTTCTGGGGTCTGCGCGGATGACTGTTTTCATGCCGGGAAACGGCAAGGAAGTCGACCACGCGCACGCCTTTCGGGAAAAATGAGACGAAATTCCGGCCCGAAGGACGCCCGCGCAGCCAGCATCGCGCAAAACGGCGGATTTGTGGACCATGCGGTTGGCTTTCCCGCGTTTTCGGGAACGGGTCACAGGCCACACGGGCTTTGACGATCCGGTTGAAACCGGGTTGACTGGGGCCAACCGATCGGCGCGCCATGGCACAACTTCCGTTCAATCTGAAACATATCGAGGCCTTTCTGGCCGTCGCGGATCTGGGCAGCTTCCGGCGCGCGGCCGAGAGGCTGAACACCACGCAGCCCAACATCTCCAACCGGATTTCCCAGCTTGAGGACCGTCTGGGCCTGCGCCTGATGGAGCGGGACGCCGGGTCCGTGCGCCTGACACCGCGCGGGCAGGCGTTGCTGGCCCCGGCGCGGCAGGTTCTGGGGGCGGCGGATGCGCTGCTGTCGGCGGCGGGCGATCCGTCAAGGTTTCGCGGCGCGTTGCGGCTGGGCGTCAGCGAAATGGTGGCCGGCACCTGGCTGCGGCGCTTCATGCAGGGTATGAAGGCGCGGTATCCGGGGATCGACATTGACCTGACCGTGGATCTGAGCGCGAACCTGTCAAAGGCGCTGTTCGCGCGCGATCTGGATCTGACGTTGCAAAGCGGGCCGTTCGCGCAAACGGTCCCGCGCACCGTCGCGCTGGGACAATCGGCCTATGTCTGGGTTGGGGCGCCGGGGCTGGTTGTGCCTGGCGCACCGTTGGAGGCCGCGCAGATCGCCCGGCATCCGGTGCTGACCCATTCACGCGGCTCCATTCCCCAGCGCCAGTTGCAGGACCATTTCCAATCCATCGGCCAGCCCGTGCGGCTTGTCTCTGCCTCGAATATCAGCACCTGCCTGCAACTGGCGGTGGACGGGCTGGGCATTGCCTGCCTGCCTGAGGACCTTCTGGCCGAACCGCTGGCGCAGGGGCGTCTGGTCCGGCTGGACTATGGCTGGGTGCCCGAAGATCTGGTCTTTGCCGCCCGCTGCCTGATGCAGCCGGAACCGGCCTATGTGACCTTCGCCATGGACCTGGCGCGACAGCTTTATCCGCCCGCAGGATAATGTTTTCTTATTCTGTCAATCCGAAGAACGGATTTTTGCAGATCAAGCCGCCCTGCTAGGGTCCTGCCGACACCGCAAGGGAGCGCATCATGGCAACGCATTCGATCCGGCTGGGCGTGGATATTGGCGGCACGTTCACGGATGCGGTGCTGGAAACCGGCACCGGGCGCTATTCCACCAAGGTTCTGACCACCTATGCCGCGCCGGAAAACGCGATCATCGAGGGGATGCACAAGGTCTGCGCCTTGGCCGGGATCACACCCACGGATATCGACCAGATCATCCATGGCACCACCCTGGCCACCAACGCGCTGATCGAACGGCGCGGGGCCAAGACCGCGCTGATCACCACGCGCGGCTTTCGTGACGTGATCGAGATGCGCACCGAAAGCCGGTTCGAGCAATATGACCTGAACCTGAACCTGCCCGACCCGCTGTTGCCGCGTCAGATGCGCTATACCGTGCCGGGCCGCATTGATGCGGGGGGCAACGAGTTGAAACCGCTGACCCGCGCCGACATCGAACCGGTTGTCGATGCGATTGCGGCGGCGGGCTATGAAAGCGTCGCCGTAGGCCTGATCCACTCCTATCTGAACGATGCGCATGAACGGCTGGTGCGCGATGTGTTGGCGGAAAAGGTGCCCGGTGCGATGGTGTCGCTGTCCTCCGAGGTGTCGCCGCAGATGCGCGAATACGAGCGGTTCAATACCGTTGTCGCCAATGCCTATATCAAGCCGCTGATGAAATCTTATCTGGGGCGGCTTGAGGGCCGGTTGCAGGGCGAAGGCGTCGATTGCAACATCTTTCTGATGCACTCGGGCGGTGGCATCATTTCGATCGAAAGTGCGGCGGAGTTCCCCGTGCGTCTGGTCGAATCCGGCCCGGCCGGGGGCGCGG